>JACMPN010000506.1 GCA_014377495.1 Candidatus Sericytochromatia bacterium | reverse complement strand
CGGCACCCATCACCGGGGCGACGCCCTGACGGCCCGCCCCCGGATCCGGTTCGGGCACGGCCATCGCCGCCGTGACGGCATCGTCGATGGGGTTGCGGACATGGGCATCCAGCGCCAGACGAATCGGGGATTGGGGCAACATCAGGGGGCCACCTCGACGACGATCTCCGGCCAGAGCATCGTCCGCAACTGCGTTTCCAGCCAGGCCGGCAACGGCGTGTGGCCATCCGGAGCCGTCGCCCCGAGAAACCGGACGAAGACCACGTCACCCTCCAGATCGGTCAACAGGGCGTCGGCCCCGTTGGCCTGCAGGACGGGACGGAGGATGTCGAGCTGATCCAGGATGCGGCTTGCCTTCTGCTGCATCGACAGGGTGCCGCTTGCCGCAGGCGGGACAAAGGCGGGCTTGGGCCCGCGGGGGGCGGTCAGGCTGGCGATCAGGATGCGGATCTCGCTGTGACAACTGCCGCAGCCTTTGCCGGCCATCGTCGCCACAGTGACCTGTTCCAACGTGCGCAACTGCCGTTGGCCGATAATGTCCCGCAACGTCGCTTCCGAGACCCGGAAACAGGAGCAGACGAGCATCGAATCCGTCAGGGGGAGGATCTCGCCCCGGGAATCGGCCAGCAGGCCCAACAGGGCCTGATGGGCCAGATGGGCCCCGTGGGCCTGATCCTGCCGCAGGTCCCCCAGGGCGGCGGCGATCTCGCCGGGACCGATGCGCTGGGCCTCGGCGAGAGTCACCTGCTGGAGGAGCTCTGCCAGGACCGAGGCGGCGGTCAGGGTCGCCGCACACCCAAAGGCCATGAAACGGACTGCCGTCATCCGGTCGCCGTCAGCCCGGGCATAGAGGCGGATGACTTCGCCCTGGCCCAGGGACCCGGCTTCGCCGATCCAGTCGGCACCAGGCAGTTCCCCGGCAAAGGGCGGGTCGATCAAATGGCGCTCGAAGGGCGTCGGGGCATGGGCAGGATGTGCGGACATAGGCACATTCTACGACAGCGGGCGGGCCGACAGCGACCGGAGCCCGCCCCGCCCGCCAAACGGCAAACCCCGCGGCCGGCAGATGTGCCGGGCAGCGGGGCGACCAGGACCGAATCGTTAGTGGTGGGCGACCAGCCACAAGCTGGTGGCCAGGCATACAGCGTGAATGACCTGTTGCATGGGAATGATCGCCAGCATGTCAGCCTCCTCCAATTCCAACCCCTGTTGACCGGGGTATCGGGCCGATCGGCGGAAAGTTTCTTAAGGGCCTGGAAAATGTGTCTTAAGTTGCGTTGAACTCCCGGGTTACCAACCGCTCAATCGCCCTGCAGGCCGGCGAGACCGGAAATCTCGGACTCGACCAAGGCCATGTCCTGTTGGTTGTTGGTGACGACGAGGTAGCGATCATAGCCAAAACGCACGATGGAGCGGACGGCGGCAGCGACAGGTACGGCCAAAAGCAGGCCGACTACGCCGAAATAGTGCTCAGCCACGTATAGCGACGAGAGAATAATCGCCGGGTGCAACTCAACACTGTGCCCCATCACCTTGGGGTTGAGGAAGTTCGCCTCGATCAGGTGGATGAGCATGACCAGGGCGATCACCTCGAGGGCGACGAGCCAGGACTGGGTGAGGGCGATGAGGACGGCCGGCACCAGGCTGATCACCGTCCCGAAGACGGGGATCAGGGAACAGATGGCGGCGATGATCCCGATCGTCACGGCATAGTGGACGCCGAGCAGCGTCATCCCGAGGGTGGTCAGGACGCCGTTGATCAGGCAGATGATCAGTTGGCCGCGGATCGCCCCGTTGAGGTCGCGACTGAGATCTCCGATGAGGGCGCCCACGTCGTTGCGGATCGCCGGCGGCACGGCCTGCCAGAGGTAGATCTTGGCTTTGGGGGCATCCCGCAGGAGCAATGCGGTGACCAGCAGGACGAGGACGGTCGTCATCAGCGTGTCGAAGGCCCCGGCCAGCAGGTGCCGGATGGTGTCGGTGACGCTGTGGGCCCCTGTCTCACCGAAGCGCATCAGCCCCGTAATGCTTTCATGCACCTGTTTGTGGGCATCGACCCCCAGGCCCCACTGGTCGCTGAGGTGCTGGAGCTGGCTCTCCCACAGGGGGATCTGCACTTGGCGCAGGTTGTCCAGCTGGCGCGGCAGCTCATGGGCGATGCGGGTGACCTCGTCGTAAAAACGGGGGATCAGCACGGTGAACAGCGCCGACACGATGACGAGGACACAGCCGTACAGGGCCGCCACGGCGATGCCGCGGGAGATGCGCTGGCCAAACAGCGGCTGGCTGGACAGGCGGGTGACCAACGGCTCCAGCAGGTAGACCAGCGTCAGACAGAGTCCGAAAGGGCCCAGCACACCCCGCATCAGCCACAGCATGGCGATCACGAAGAGGAGCAAACCGGCAAAGGTGGCCAACAAACGACGGGTGTAGGGGTGGGATGTAGTGGTCATATTGATGTCTATGATAGCCGCTTACGTGGCCCGGCGACAGCGGTCCGGGCCACAGGCGCCAGCCAATGCCCTGATAGCCGTGGCTAGCGCCGGCGGAAATCGCCCCATTCGGAACGACGGGTGTGTTTCAGGTGGTTCAGGGCGAGTCGCGTTGGCGCCGGGTTCAGCGATCGCGCCCAATCAGGACACTGAGCCGGTTCCGGCGCCAACTCGACCGGCATGGACCGCCTGAAACACACCCTTAAGCGGCCTGGGGTTGTGGCAACAGTCCCAACAGGGCGTTGGCGAAATGTCTGGCCGCCGACTCGGAGCGGGCCGTGACGATGGGGCCGTCGACGACGACCTCCTCGTCGAGCACGGTGCCGCCCTTGACCGTCACCAGCCGCCTGCCGGCCATCGGTGCCGTGGCCCGGCGGCGCATGAGCAGGCCGGCGTTGGCGAGGACGACGACGGCCGAGTCCATCGCCCCGATGGCCTTGGCGTGACCGGCGGCCTGCTTGAGGACCCGGATGGCGTCATGGTCGTGCCACAACGTCGGGGCGCCCACGCCGCCGAAGAGGACCACGGCGTCATAGGTGGCGCCGTCGACATCGGCCAGTTTGCGGTCGGCGGCGATGACTGTCCCCTGTGCGGCGGTGGCCGCCTGACCGGAACGGGTCGTCGTCACCAGACGGACCCCTTCCGACTCGAGGGTTTCCCGGACCGCAGCATAGGCACGGTCGTTGAACTGGTTGCCCGGCAAAACCAACAGCACGCGTGCCATGGCCCCCTCCTGTTCGGATTGTGCCCGATGCTCCCCAACGGGAAGCCGAGTCTAGCGGATCGCCCCTGACAGCGATCATGGCCGGATCGGACAACGTGCGACGCGCCCCAGTGGGGACGACGCCTGTCGTCCGATTTTTACGCCAGAACGACGGCGGTCATCCGATTTCAACAAGCCTGGACGAGATGCGGCGACCTGCCCCTCAGGACCAGAAATGCCACCACGGCCTGGGTGTGGCCGGGGGCTCCGCCTCACCGTCGGCCAGGGCCGCCACGGCGGCATCAGGGCCTAAGGACCCGTTGCCCATCTGGGCCTCGATGGCCTGGAAGACGGCCATGAACGCGGCACCACCTTCGGCCCCGTAAGTGTCCTGGCAGACGCGACTGAGCGTGTCCAGGATCAACTCCCCGGGCTGGGGGTCTTCGAGGGCGATCCGGCAAAGCACACTGACGTCGAGATTTGGCATGGATTGATAAACCTGTAAAGAAGCCATTCGATGATAACGGGGAACATGGTCACTGGCCGTTACGTCTCTCAGGATGAACCCAGCGATGAGTGACTGTAAACGAACGCCAGACGTGGCAGCGGAGGAAATGGTTCTGAGCGGATGAGTTGAACCCAGGCATGAACAGGGAGGTGTGAGATGCGACCCAGCAACATTGGCGGCACGGAATACCGCGTGCGGGCGACGACCGATTTTGGCGAGATGCGCCGGGTCTGCCGGGCCTTTGATCGGGACGATGCGATGGAGCAACTGCTGAGCTACTGCTTCAGCGAAGGGCTCGCCGTCGACATCGACACGGTGGAGATCGCAGGTCCCGGAGGCACGACCCGGGCCGCCCGTCGCACCAGTCAGGACACTGACGGCGGAGATTTGGCAGCCTAATCCTCACAGCCTCCGGGGAGAGCCGTGTCGCAAGCGCAATGCGGCTCTCCCGCTGGCCAGTAAAGGTACTTGGGGTTTACACTGCTACTATTCCGCAAAAGGTGGTACCCGCTACCCATGGAACTCGTGATCACCAACGGCACCATCGTCAACGCATCGGAGACCTTCCGGTGTGATGTGGGTGTGCAGAATGGGCGCATCGTCGCCCTCGGCACCGACCTCTCCGGCGACGAAAATCTGGACGCCACCGGCAAATACCTCTTTCCCGGCTTGATCGATGCCCATACTTATTTGGAGCATCCGAGCCATGGGACGCGCACGGCCGACAACTTCTTCAGCGGCACCCGGGCAGCAGCCTGCGGGGGCGTGACGACGGTGATCGACGTCGCCGTGCAGGGCGAGGGCGGCTCGCTCCTCGAAGCGATCGAGGCCCGTCATGCGCTGGCCGGGCCCCAAGCCGTCGTCGACTATGCCCTGCACGCCAGCATCACCCGCTTCGTGCCGGAGACGTTCGCCGAGCTGCCGGAGCTGTTCAACGAAGGGGCCGTCAGCCTGCGCATCGATCTGGCCCGCCTGGCGGCCCACGAGGCCGACGACGGCGCCCTGCTGGCTCTGCTCGAAACCGCCGGCCACGAAGGGATCCTGGTCGTCGCCCAGGCTGAAAACGGGGCCATCACCGAGCGGCTGCAGGCCCGGGCCTTGGCCGACGGTCGGGTCTCACCGGAGCATTTCCCCGGGGCGCATCCCGCCTTTGCCGAAATCGAGGCCGTCCAGCGGCTGCTCCTCCTGGCCGAGGCGGCCGGGGTAGCCATATACTTTTCCGCCCTGAGCACGCACGGGGCGCTGGTGGCGATCAACGCCGCCCGGGCCAACGGGCAGCCCGTCTACGCCGAGGCGACGCCCTCGCACATGTTGCTGGACAGCAGCCTTTACGGCAGCCTGGACGGGCAGCATTACATCGTGGAGCCGCCGTTGCGCGTCGAAGCGGACCGGGCGGCCCTCTGGCGGGGGCTGACCATGGGCAGCGTGCAGGTCGTCGCCAGCCATCATCGGGCGTTTACCACGGCTCAGAAGGCCCTGGGGGATTCGTTTGCGACAACCCCGCCTGGGATCGCCGGCACAGAAACGCTGTTATCGCTCCTGTACACTCATGGTGTAAAAGGTGGCAAGCTGAGTGTGAATCAGCTGGTCGGGGCCGTCTCGACGAACCCGGCAGAGCTGTTCGGCTTGCACAACAAGGGGGCGATCGCCATCGGCAAGGATGCGGATCTCGTCATTTTCAATCCCAATGACAAGCGGATCCTCACGGCCAGCGCCTTGCACTCGGAGGGCGGACACACCGTATTCGACGGCTGGGAGCTGAACGGCTACCCGGAGACGACGATCAGCCGGGGGCGGATCGTCTACGAACAGGGCCGGTTCACCGGCGAAAAAGGGATGGGACGGTTTGTGGGACGGACGGCATAAGACACCATGAGCGAAGACGATACGTTTGAAGGCTTGGCAGCGACGATCACCGAGGGGTATCACGCCGTCCAGGAAGCCACCTGCCTCGAAGATGTCTACGATTTGTTGGATTACCTCGGCGACGAGGTCAAACACTACTACCCGCACATCGCCTGCAAAGTGAACTGTCCGGTCTGCTGCAAAGGCATGCACCAGCCGATGATCACGGCGGCCGAGTTTGAGCTGATCCTGTTCTACCTGACCGAACTGCCGGACGTCATCCAGGACGAGGTCGTCCGCCGGGCCCGCTATTACGTGTCGATGTACCGTGATGCCCTGATTTTGCAGCACAACCTCGTCAACAACCCGGACAAATATGCCGGACAGGACCTGGGCGGGCTCTATAAGACGCTGACCCAGTCTTTCCGGGAAACCAGCTGCCCGTTCCTGGTCGTCGACCGCTGCGGCATCTACCCCGTCCGGCCCGCCAAGTGCCGCATGCAGGGCAATTCGCTGGCCAAGGTCGGCGACGATGTCCGGTTCAACTCGTGCCTGCCCGAGATCTCCTCGATGGACCAGTACCTCCGGGAAAAGGGGTCCCGCCGCCTGACGATGCCGTTATGGAACGTCTTCGAGCAGGTGGTCACCCTGTTCAACCCCAAGGAATCGATGGTGGCGACACTGCCCGTCTGGCTGATCACCCACGTCGTCGGCGACAAGCTGACCGACGAGGTCAACCCAAATCCCTCCGTCAACCTGTAGAGACGGGCTGAGGGGGCGGATAGCACTCCGCCTGCAGGCCGAACCCCTCCTAAGGTCCATTAGGACCTGTCGTCAGGAACCGTCCTGCATCCGGGGCACTCTCCACCCCCTCAGCCCATCTCTACCAGTGCCGCTGTGCACATTTTCCTTTTTGCCGTTTTAGTTGGGGATATCACGATGGCCCGCACGACGGACGAATCGATCTACCTGATCCTCAACCTCGGCACCGCCATGGCGCAGGCCGAGGATCTCACCGAACTTTACGAGGCCATCGGCTTCGGGGCCCAGCTCGCCTATGACATGTACCCCCACATCGACTGCCACACGGGCTGCAACCGCTGCTGCACGAACAACAGCATGCCGATCGTTTCTCCCATCGAGTTTGTCCGAGTCTACGACTCGGTCAAAGCCCTGCCCGCCGTGGCCCAACAGGAGCTGATCGGGCGCGTCCGAGACTGGCACGAGCGGTTCGGTCCCTCCCTCTGGGCCATGCACACGGGACTGCAGGGCGCCAACACGACGGAAAAGTTTGAGAAAATCGCCAAGGCCCTGGAAGTATTCACCGACTGCAGCTGTCCCTTTGTCGTCATGGGCAAGTGCAGCATCTACGACAATCGGCCGGCCAAGTGCCGGGCCCACGGGGCCTACCTGTTGCGCATCGGCCAGGAGGTGCAGATGCACACCTGCGCCGAGGAGGTCGACAAAATGGAGGCCCACCTCGCCGAACAGGGCAGCCGGCGGGTCGCCATGCCCTTTTGGAATCCGGCCGAGGATCGCCTGAACAGATTGAACGCCCCAGGCGTGATCAGCACGATTTTGGCCAACTGGCTGATCGCCCACATCGATGGCGGTCAGTTCATCGCCGAGGCCAACCCGACACCGGACTGGCAGGCCGTGCAGGCGCGTTATCCGGACATGTTTTAGCTGTCTGTTAAATCTGCGTCAAGTAACCTTTCGCGATGCCTTGCCCAGCGGATTTCCGGGGATAAGAGAAGATAGCCATACCTGTCCAGGGTCGTATTCGAGGAGGAATTGCCAATGTCTGAAGCGTATACGGGGCTGGCACAGTCATTGCGCACCATGATGCGGGTCGGTGAAAACACCGCCAGCAACATCGCCCGGACCCAGGTGGACGGCGCCCGGGAGACCCGGATCAGCGTCAACGCCCCCGCCACGGACATCGGCGGCAATGGCGCCGGCGGCTCGGCCCTGAGCATCACCGGCATGAGCACGGACACGCGGCAGGGTGCGCTGGCCTCGTCCGACTCGCCCACCGATCTGGCCCTTGCCGGCGGCGGCTACTTCCTGCTGTTCGATCAGTCCGGCAACCTCTTCATGTCCCGCAACGGCAAGTTCAACTTCAACAGTGCCGGTGAGCTGGTCAATGGCCAGGGCCTGAACGTGGCCAGTTTCGATCCCGGCACCAACATGATCAACAAGACCACCAAGGCGACCGTCTCCGGCTCCTGGACCAACGACGATCACATCGCCTTCAATGGCGACGGCCAGCTGGTCAACCTTTCCCAGGGCAACACCCCGGGCCGGCAACTGGCCCTGGCCAGAGTGCCCAACGAAGGAGCCCTCGTCAATTCCCCCACCTACCCGGGCATGTTCTCGGCCAGTGAAGCCACCGGTATGATCCAGACCGGCCGGGCCGGTGAAACCGACCTCGGCGTCATCGTGCCGAACGCCATTGAACAGTCAAACATCTCGCTGCCCGACCAGATGGTCAACCTGGCCACCTTCAAGGGCGGCTTCACGGCCACCGCAGCGGCACTCAGAGTCCTGAACTCGGCCCTCGATGACATCATCAACCAATTCCGTCCGGCCTAGACTGCCGGTACCGACAGCCGCAGCCCTGATCCTCGCCGGGACAGGGCTATTTCTCTTTTTTGCGGCCACCAACGTCCAAAGCGGCTGGCTCTATGCCCTCGATGCCCTGCTGTGGGCCGTCTGGCACTGGGACCTCGTTCTGGCCGGTCGCCGGTTACCCGAGATCACGATGACCCGCCTGGTGCCGCTGCACGTGGGCGCCGGCACGGAGATGACCGTCGTCCTGTCTGTCCGCTCTGACAGGCCCCTGAGGGGCCTCGAGGTGCAGGACGCCGGCCTGGAGCCCTACACCACCAAACAGCGCGCCCCGATTCCGCTGGGGTATATCCGCGACGCTGCCGCCCATGAGACGGTCACCCTGCGCGGCACGTTCAGCGCCCCGACTCGCGGCCGGTACGCCTTTCTCGCCGTCACCTTCGTCACCCATGGCCCGTTCGGGCTGTTCCGTCGTCCGCAGACCCGACACCTGAGCGCGCCGCTGTGGGTACACCCTGTCATCCGCCCCTGGGACGGAATGATCGACGGCCATGATGCCGAGGGCAACACCGCAGGCAGCAGCCGCCGCACGGGGCAGGCGGGGATTTTTGCCGGTGTACGGCCCTACCGGCCCGGTGACTCCCTCCGGCAAATCCATTGGCCGATCACGGCCCGACGCGGCGAGCTCAGCGTCAAAGAGCTTGAACTGCCCCCCATGCAACGGGTCACCGTCGTGCTGGACCTGACCCACACGGGCGCCGTCACTGAAGCAGCCGTCGCCACTGCGGCCGATCTCATCGCCGACCTTTGGCAACGGGAGATCCCCCTCACCCTGGTCGGACCCGGCCGCACATGGGAGCCGGCGCGCTGGGAAGAGATTTTGGAATGGCTCGCCGACCTGCACGCCGGCGACCTGCCGGACCGATCTGCCGACCCCGGCGCCGTCATCCTCATCAGCGATTCGCTACCCACCGCCTCGTGGGCCCCCTCCCTGGCCGCCGTTTATGCGCCAGAGGGCGCCAGCGCAGGCGGTGTACCCGTCCGGGCCCTCCTGCCCCTGACCTGAATGGGCCCAGGGTGCGGGCGGGCCTCGCCGGTTAAGGCGAGTTAAGGCGACCTTAGCCCGCTTAACGATGGGGTTAACCATTCGTAACCCCCGTCACCTGGGCAAAGTAGGTGAGAGCAAGCAGTTGACAAGCTCTCACGCGTCCACTACGATCAATTCACGAATTAACCTCAGGTTAAGCTTGGCGTCGAAAACACCAGGAGGGCCACGTGATCAAGTCCCAGTCTTTTACCACCCGGCAAGCCATGCGGCAGACCGGCAATCTAGACCCGATGGCCCCGAGCTATTTCCCGGTCAACCTCGGCCGGAGCTGGACGTATCGCAGCGTCACCCGGCATACGGTCGGCGATGTGCTCATCGAGGAGACGAGCAGCATCGAACGGGAACGCATCGAAGGCGTGACGCCTCTGTCACAGCCGATCGGCGATGCCCAGTGGGCAGTCAGCGTCAGCCACGACGTTGCCCAGACGGACAAGACCCACGAGCACTACACCACCCAACTGCTCCTCTCGGAAACCTCCGTGCGGGAGGCGTCGGCCCCGACGTTCCTGACGACGGACCTGAGCTGGGAGGGCGTCAGCGAGGACGGCCTGACCGTCTATCGCCACACGGCCCAGGACGGCGTCAGCACGGATGTGCTGGCCGGTGTTTTCGGCGATTGCCGCCTGGTCACCGAAGTGGCGATGCAGGGCGATGTCGTCCTCTACCAAAAGCAGGACTGGTATGCCGCCGGCGTCGGCCGGGTGCGCTCAGCGTTCACCCAGGACTCGGCGCTCGGTCTGTACACGGAACAGCGGGAACTGATCGCCAGCAAGGCGGAGTGACCGGGCTTTTCCCCGAAGGCGTCCGAGACTGGGTCGGGCGCCTTTGGTCGTCCTGAGAGGCTGTTTGCACAACGCAGGCAGCCTTTTGCTTTGGCGGAGATCCCGGCCGGGCAAGCGGCCCGATCCCCATTCCCGCCAGGTTGGGAAACCGGATGGACCGGACCCTGCGGTATGCTGCCCCCGACGATCGGGGGAAACGGGAGAGCTGAGGCCGATGGATGAAACCGTTTCGCAGCCGGGCATACGACCCTGGCACCGTCTTGCCGCCACGCTGATCGCAGCCCTGGCCTGCTGGCCTTTCCAGATGGTCCGCAGTGAGCTGCCGGGCTACCCCGCCAGCGGTGACCAGGCGCCCTGGACCCTGGGCGTCCCCAGGGCCACGGCGGCCGACAATCTGCACGTCCGCCAGTTCAAGGGTGCCATCGGCAGCGGCGTCGAGGCGTGGCTGATCGTCCACACCCCGCCAGACACGGTCTATGCCGTCCTGGCCGACCCCCGGCCGTCGCCCGAGTTTCTACCCTATGTCACCAACGTCTGGATCGATCGCCAGCAAGGCAATGATCAGGTCGTCCGGTATCGGGCCCGCCACTTTGGCCTGTTTGACGTCGAATACTCCCAGTCCCGGCATCTGCAACCGCCGGACCGGGTCAGCTTCGCCCAGCTGAAAGGCCCCTTCAAAAAGGTCGAGGGCCAATGGCTCGTCGCCCCGGCCCTGGAAGGCACCCGCCTGACTTACAGCGTCCAGGTCGATCCCGGCTTTTTCGTGCCCGGTCCGCTACAGTCCTTCTTTTTGAAACAAGGCCTGCCCGGCCTGATCAACGCCATCAAGTCCCGGGCGGAGTCCGGCGGGACCTGGAAGAAGCCCGGCTGAGCCCATGACAGTTACCCAAGCGTCGCCACCACCATCGCCCGTCCTCGCCGCCACAGATCTCGTCAAACGGTTCAATGCCGTTACAGCCGTCGACGGGATCAGCCTCACGGTCGGCGCCGGCGAGATCCTCGGCCTGCTCGGACCCAACGGTGCCGGCAAGACGACGACGATCCAGATGCTGCTGGGCATCATGAAACCCACCAGCGGCCGGATCACCCTTTTCGGGCTGGACCTGGAGCATCACCGCGAGACGATCCTGCAGCAGGTGAACTTCTCCTCCACCTATGTGTCCCTGCCCTACTCGCTCACCGTCCGGGAAAACCTGATGGTCTTTGCCCGCCTTTACGGGGTCAAACCGTTGAAAACCGTCGTCGACGAGGCGATCATCCAGCTCGATCTCAATGAGCTCGCCGACCGGCCGACCAAAGCCCTCTCGTCCGGCCAGCTCACCCGCCTGCATCTCGCCAAAGCCCTACTCAATAATCCCCGACTGCTGTTCCTCGACGAGCCGACGGCCAGTCTGGACCCCGACTCGGCCGACCGCATCCGTTCGTTGCTGCAGCAGGTCCGCCGCGAGCAGGGTACGGCCATGCTGATCACTTCCCACAACATGAAAGAGGTGGAGTCCCTCTGCGACCGGGTCATTTTCCTGCAGCAGGGCCGAATCCTGGCGGAAGGCGCCCCCGGGGACATCATCCAGCGCTTTGCAGCCGATGACCTCGAAGCCCTTTTCCTGATGATCGCCCGCGGCCAGACGGGGGAACCACGCCCATGAAAGCCCACCGCATCGGCGCCATGATCACCCGCCACCTATACACCTTTCGCCACAGCCCACTGCGGCTGGTCGAGATGGTCTACTGGCCTTTGCTCGATCTCCTGGTCTGGGGCTTTCTGACGGTCTACCTGCAACGCTCGGGCGCCGGCGTGCCGAACTTCGTCGCCTTCTTCGTCGGGGCCCTGATCCTCTGGGACCTGCTGTTCCGGGCCCAGCAGGGCGTGGCGATCAGCTACCTGGAAGAGGTCTGGTCCCGCAACCTGATGAACCTTTTCGTCAGTCCCCTGACCATCTGGGAATACATCACCAGTCTCGTCCTCGTCAGTCTGATGAAGCTGACCTTTTCCGTGGGGATGATGGTCCTGCTGGCCCTGCTCATCTACGGATTCAACCTCTTCAGCCTCGGGATGGTCCTGATCCCCTTCATCGCCAACCTGCTGCTGATGGGATGGTCGGTCGGCATCCTGACCACAGCCCTGATCCTCCGTTATGGCCAGGCAGCCGAGTCGCTGGCCTGGGTCCTGGCGTTCCTGTTTCAGCCGATCTCGGCCGTCTTTTACCCCGTCAGCGTCCTGCCGCCCGTCCTGCGGGCCGTCGCCCGGTGCGTGCCGGCCTCCTACGTATTCGAAGGCATGCGGGCCGTCATCGCCGGCAAGGGCTACCCGAGGCAGGATCTGGCCTGGGCCTTCGGATTGAACGCCGTCTATGCCACGGTGGCCCTCGGCGTGTTCGCCTGGACCTTCCATGTCGTCCGCGACAAGGGCCTCTTGGGCAAGGTCGGGGAATAAACGCGCTACAGGCACCCGTTGCCGGGTGCCTGTCTAAAAAGGTCGCCAAAAAGCTGCCAGGGACTGCCTGTCAGTGGGCTGGGGGACCGCACGGCTAGCAGGCACCTAACGACAGCGCCTCAAGAATCTTCGGCAGGTGCGTTTCTGATTCGCCGGCACGGCGTTTCTGACAGGGCAATCGGGTCCCCCCAAGGCCAGTCCTTATTTAATGGCCTTGAGGGCGCTCAGCAACGCTGCGTCTTCCGGTTCGATCTTCAACCCGGCCATGATGATCTTTTTGGCTTCGGCGCTCTGACCGGCCCGATGCAGGGCCCGGCCCAGGCGCAGATGGACGACGGAACTACCGGACTCAACTTTGAGGGCCTGGCGGTATTGGATCAGCGCATCGGCGGTCCGCTTCTGGTCGGACAGGGCGTCCGCGTAGCCCAGGATCGGATCGGCATTGCCGGTCGATTTCGTGATCGCCGACTTGAATGCCTGCTCGGCTGCCGGCCAATTTTTCTGGCGCAATTCCAGCTTGGCCAGCCTCAGATAGCCCTTGGCGTCGTCGGGCGCCAAAGTGATCGCCTTGCGCATCGCATCGCAGGCTTCGGTCATGCGCGACTGGCCGTCGAGAGCCGTACAGATGTAATGCCAGGGCATCGAGCTCTGCGGGTCCGCTTCGGCCCAACGCTGGCTCAACATCGTCACTTCCGCAAACTGCTTGTCCATGACGAGGTTGTTCATCAACTCCTGGGCAACGGTGCCGTCTTTCGGCGCCAGTTCGAAAACCGGCCGCAGCAGGGAGGTCGCCCGGGGCCGGGTCTCTTCCTCGTTGCTCAGCAACTGGGCCACGGACACCAACGACCCAACCGTCGTCGGCGCATCGGCGATCAGCGTCTGCAATTGCGCCCGATAGGCGACGGCGTCCCCTTCAAAATTGGCCAACTGGGCCCGCTTCAGCCGGACGTCAATGTTGCTGGGATCCCGCTTGAGGATTTCCACATAGAGGGCGTCCGCCTCGGCCGTCGTCTTGTGATTCGAATCGATCAGCTTGGCCAAGGCCAACAGGACGGGGGTCTCGGCGTCCGGGGCCGCAGCCGCCTTCCGCAGAAACACGACCGCCTGGTCCTGGTTGCCACCCTTGGCCATCATCAGGCCCATCGCCCCTAGGGCGAAGGTGTTGTCGGGCTCCGCCGCCAGAACCCCCTGGTAGATGTCCCGGGCTCGCGCCTGGTCACCGGCCTTGGCATAGGACCGGCCCAGGCGCACCTTCAGGATGGCGGCGGTGGGATAGGTCGTGATCGCTTCCATCAGCGCCTGTCGGGCCGCCTCCTGGGATCCGGCCGCCTCGAGGGCCTCCACCTGACCGAGCACGACGTCCGTAGGCGACGCTTGCACAGCAACCGCCGGCGTCACCGTCGCGGTGGGGGGCGGGGCGGGCGTCGTGTGATCCGCGTAGGCCGGCAGACTGGCCCCCAACAGGATCAATAGCGACGCAAATGAACGACGGGACATGGCACCACCTTCTGTCGAGGCTAGTCTGATTTCCTTAGCATAGGGCTAGTCTGGACGAAATCAACCGACTGCGGAATTTCTTCACTGAACTCGGACCTCCGCACTCAGCCCGGAACGTGGCGGGACTAGGTCCCCTGATACGCCTCGCCGCCGACTGCGTCGAACAGGGCCAGGGCGATGTCCGCCAAGGTATCGTCGGCGATCGATTCGTCGGTGCCTTCGCTGAGCAGGGCGATGACGACGGGACCGCCGTGGGTGTAAACGATGCCCATGTCATGCCGCACGCCGCCCGGCAGTTCGCCCGGCTTGCTGGCGATGGGGAACTCGGGAGGCATCTTGGCCGGCAGCTTTTCGCGGTCCTGCTGCTGGAGCATGATCGTCACCATCTGTCGGCTGACGGCGGGATCGACCAGCTCCTTGCGGCCGAGGCGGCACATCAGCTCGAACATGTCCGCCGTGGTCGTCCAGTTATCGCGGCCCGCCTCTCGGGCCTCGTAATCGATCATGTGCCGCTGCAGCACGGTCGATGACAAACCCAACGCCGGAAAAAAGTCCATGTACGGCGCATACCCGCCCATCCGGTCGATGAGCACGTTGGTCGCCGTATTGTCGCTGACATGGATCATCAGCTCGACGAGCTGCTCCAGGGTCCAGATGCTGCCCGCCGGCCGCAGGTGCAAAATGCCTTCGTCGCCCACCTTGTCGGTGTCACGCAATGTGTAAGGCTCGGCCAGGTCCAGATGGCCGCCCGCCACCGAGGCCAGCACGGTGGCCAGCATCGGCACCTTGATCAGACTGGCGGCGGGAAAGCGCCGATCCACGTCGTGGCGGATCTCTCCGCCGGTGCCGAGATGGACAGCGGCAAAACTCAGCTGGCCGCCCAAACGGGCCGCCAACGGTTGGATTTCATCCGGCAAGGCCATCAGAGCACCAGGTCGAGACGCTCGTGACTCATCCACTCCCGTACGGCCTTGAACGTATAGTCCGTGGGATAAAGGAGGAAATTACTCACCCGGCTGGTATAAATGCAGGCATAGTCCCGGATCTGTTCGCCGAACCGGCTGACTTCGGCCCGCTCGGTGAAGATCTCGCCCCAATAGGGGTGGTGGGCCGTGTCGATCTGCTCTTCGATCAGCGTCAGGTGCTCGACCAGTTCGCCAAGACGCCCCTTGAGCTCGTCCGCCGACGCTTGCAGCCGCTGGATTTCGATGGCCAGCGCCGGCGCAGGGTCGGGCAGTTCCAGGAGCTTGCCGATTTTACTGGTGACGAGGAGCAGCTCACGGTCGATCTTTTGACGCAGCTCCTCCAGATCCGTCAGCCGCGTCCGCTCCGCCCGCATCGACCGGGACTGGTGGATGGTGTCCTCCAGTTCCTGGATGACCAGGGCCGTGCGCCAGTTGCCGTTTTTGGCCGAACGTAAAATGTCGCCGAAAATATGATCGCCGATATAGAGGATCTGATCACCCCGGTGTCCGATCAACTGCTCGAACACCTTGATGTTGCCGTGCTGGTAGACGACACCTGGCTCGAAACGTTCGCCGTCGAAGGCGGTCAGCTCTTCGGTGACGGGATCACAGACCCAAAAAGGCGAATCCGTCAGAAAGTAGCCCGGCTTGCGGGCCCCGACCATGATCACGTCGAAATAATCCTGCCATTGCGGATAAGTGGCGAGCTCGTCGTGCAGCAGGTAGGTCATCACCAGCTGGGTGTATTCCCAATACGAGTTGGTCAGCAGAAAGAGTTTTTTGCCACTCTGCCGCATCTTGTCGAGGGTCAACGCCAGATACGGGTCTTTGTAGATATATTTGGGCACATCCAACGCGATCAGCCCCTTGAGGCTGCCGTCGTTGTGGATCATGTCGATGCATTCTTTGATGTCGTCAAAAATCCGGATGTAATCCTGCGTGGCCCCGTCGTTGCAGTCTTCCAGGTAGTCGACCAGCAAGGCGAACAGGTTCGCCTCGGGCAGGCTGAACAGGGTGTCGATCGAAACCAGATGCTTGTCCGAAGTGTCGATCTTGCGCTCGTAGGCAGCGAGGACTTCGGCCGGCGTCATCGGGCGCGTGCCGTGCATGACCCGGCCGACCACCTTGAAGCGGTTGATCTTGAGGAGGTTGCCCCGCAGCTTGTCGAGGAGCAGGCCCCGGATGGCGAAGCCCGGGTCGTACCTGAACTCGCCAATCGCCGCCGGATAGCCCTTGACGGCGATCATCTGCTCGATGGTCAGGTCAAACGCCAGCTCTTCGATCGCCTGCTTGAAGTAGATGGCGAGCGTGTAGTCCATGTCGAAACCGATCACCGAGATCTTTTCGATGTTCAGGTTGCGGTTGACGAAGATGTTGCGGGCGCCTTCGGCAATCCCGGCCGTAATCGAATCATCCAAACGGGGTCCCACCACGGCGGTGGGCTCAAGACTGTTCTCCAACGGTATCGATCCTTCACTCTGCTGCACCCTGCCCACACCCATATCGGTGCGGTCAGACAGGGTCGGCCCTGAAAAACGGCTGCCACCTCACGTGGCCATCTACGCCGGCATGCCTCGGTCAATCAACCGGCTGTACGTCCCGGGGACACCGGCTGACACTTGGCGGCATCCTGCGGCCCGGCGACAAGACCCCACAGTGACAGGACCGGCGCAAAGGAAGGCCCCATGCTGATTCCAGCCACGGCCAGCGACCAAGGCGTCTATTATTATACAGCACCCTTGATTTAACCGAAAATTGGGACAGTTTTACATGATGGGGTCCGATAACGCCGATATGTCCAACGCCCTGGTCGCTCCTCTCCAACCTCCCACGCCCGACGTGACGGCTGTGGCCCGCGAGGCTGCCCGTGCCGTCATCGGCGGCCCCGGCCCGACGCCGACGCCTGGCGTCGCCGCAGACGCCGCACCGGTGACCGGCCCGACCCGCGGGATCCCGGCGACCACCCCGGTCATCCATGCCCTGACCACCGTGCCGGCCGCCGGCACCATCCTCAAGTTTAACGGCGGCGTCGGCCCTGATGGCCTCGGCGATGTGATCAACCACCTATTCCGGACCCCGTCGGGCTTTCGCGACGACCCGGTGGGCTCAAACTGGGGGAACGCCAACGACATCCGTCTGGTCCTCCCCGTCATGCAGGCCCGCTCGGGGGCCATCGGCACCAGCATCGTGACCCTGCCGGGCCGGGAGATGACCTGGGCGACGATCGCCGTCGGCCGTTCGAATGCCGACAGCAAATTCAATCTGGACGGCGTACAGGGTGCCGTGCGGCTGGGCGTCGCCGGCGCCTTCGTCGGCCCGATCACCCCGTCGCACGGCTCGCAGCCCATGGCCTCGTCGCCGATGGCCTTGCAATGGGCCGAGGTCCGGGTCGGGGCCGAGGGCCTCGTTTTCACGGGCCGGGTCACGGACGGGGCGGTGAGCATCACCGGGTTCGACCTCGAAAACGGCTATTTCAAGGCCCAGCTGGACGGGTTGGGCGACTGGGCCGGCAATCACCTGGCCGTGGCCATCCCCGTCGGTCTTGCCGCCGCCGGGGCCAGCGCCTTTGCCATCAGCGCACTGGCCCAGAAAACGGGCAAGGACATCGCCCTCCCCCTGGGGCTGACCGTCTATGACAACCATGGGATCAGCATCCGGCCCCTCGTCCGGCCCATTTTCGGTAAAACGGACTTCGTCAAATTCGGCGGCGCTGAACTCAGCCTGGGCTATACCCTGCCGGGCAAGGTGCAGGTCAACCTCCTGCCGGGCTACAACAACGACCCGACCCTGGGTCCCAAAGGCGTCACCGTCGGCTCCCGGGTGGCCGTACCGCTGCCCTTCGGCGGTGTCGCCGGCGCCGAGGTCCGCTACAACCCGCAGGGCGGCGTTTCGGCATTCGTCGGGGCCTCCTTCTCTTTTTAAGGCACCTGCCCCGACCTGCCTGCCCAGTGAGTTCCGATTCCAGATACGTTTGATGCCAAGTTAATCATTTTCCATTTGACGTCACCACTCTCATGCAGCATGCTGCCCTGGCCTGCTTCAATCCGGAAACTTTGCCCCTATCGCCGCCCATCCACGCAGCCCCACACCGCAGCATGACCATTCGACCCGCTTACAGCGCGCTCAGGCCATGGACAGATCCGGTGTGGCGCCATTTACGGCGCTGGAAAGCTCATCCCCATGCCTTTGCCGCCCACTCGCGCCCCCCATGCGCCCCCGCCCGCCGACCGCCTGTCCCGCCGCCGGCACTTCCTGGCGGCCACATGCCTGCTGGTTTCCGGCTGCCTGGATGCCGGGTCCGTCGCCCTGCTCAACCCCAATTTGCGCCCGGGAGCGGCATCCCCCACCACCCGGTCCTCCGCGATCCCAGGCAATAACGGCCCCGCTCAGGCCACGCCATCGTCGCCACTGGTCGTGCTGCACAGCCGGACCACGCTCCGCCAAGATGAATTTCGTGACGTCGACAGCTTCGTTTCCCCCATTGGCCTGGGCCCTGACCGTGACCTGCTCTGGGAATTCTCGCCACCCAACTTGATCGGCGTGAAGCGCGAGGCCGGTCGCGCTGACGTGATCTACGGGTACCAGCCGGGCATCACCGACGTGACTGTGCGCCTGCGGCGGGACCCGACCATCCAGGCCCAGATGACGATCGAGGTATCCGATGAGCATACGACCGGTTATCTCGTCGAACCCGTCGATACCGGGATCCACATCGGCGACGTCCTGAATTACCGAGCCGTATTGCCCGGTACCAAAATCCTCTATGCCCGGCGGGTCCGCTGGCACTCGAACGCCCCGGATGTCATCGCCATCGATTCCGACACTGGCAGGGCGACCGCACTGAAGCCCGGATCCGCCATCATCACGTCCACCTCCGACGACACGCGCCAGAACCCGAACAAACGCTACATGGGCGTCGCCGATCCCAAGGTCGTGGCGCCATCACCTTCCCCTGTCGCCACCGTGGCCCCACCCGGCCCGACCCGTGTCATGGCCGGCCGCTGGACCATCGTCAGCACCATCCCCGCCAGCCACTTAGGAAGCAATGCCGCCCCAGCCCTCGACATGGCGTTCGGCGACCCGATGACCGGCTATGTGGTAGGTGGCGGCGGCACCGTGACCCGAACCGCTGACGGCGGGCTGACCTGGCAAGCCGTGCCGCTGCCGGAAGGCAACGACGACGATCCCGCCACTGCGATTGCCGCCGCCGCCTTCGTCTCGGCACAGACCGGCTGGGTCAGCACCTATGGCGGCGCCGTCTGGCGGACGCTCGATGGCGGCGCCCATTGGCTGAAGTCCGTCGTCAGCGCCGGCAAAGTACTGCGGTCATTGGCAGCCAAAGACTCGAACGTCCTGGTCGGCGGTGACACGACCGTCTGCTCACGCAGTGCGGACGGCGGCGTGACCTGGCAAGCGACACCGAACACCCTGAGCCGGGGCACGTACCGGGTCTCGATGCCCGGAGCCGACGCTTGGGCCGTGGGCCCCAACGGGGTCGCACACCTGACGCCCGGCCAGGGCTGGAGTGGGGCGTCCGTGCCTCACTCCCTGCAAATCGCCAATCCCCTGGCCACGAACCTCACGCCGGTGCTGCCGTGTATCGCCGACTTCGTCTCTGCCGAGACAGGCTTCGTCGGCACGATGTACGACCTGTACCGGACGACAGATGGCGCCGCTACCTGGCGCAGTCTGAAGGCCGGGCTGACGACGAGCGCCTACAAGACTGTCGTGACAGCGGCACCGGGATCACCCCCGTTCCTGATCCTGGCCGGGAGCTTCTGCGACGCCAAGCACGGTGTCGTCATCCTCTCCGGGGCCCTGGCCATGACGGACGACGGCGGTGAGACCTGGTCCTTTGCCGCCGTGCCGACGCAGGATTACCCCACCAAAGCCGTGATGATCGATCCGACCCATGCCTGGGTGGTCACAAGGGCGAATGTGGTCTGGCGATATACCCTTTAGCGCCTGCGCGGGCGATTCACCCATGACTTCCTCTCCCTTGGCCGCTGCCGCACGATGGCAAGTTGGGGACTCCTGTGGATTCCCCCCCGCCATCCGGCGGCTGCGGGGCCTCAGGCGGTCTGTTTGTCCGGATTCCCGATCACCCGT
>JACMPN010000505.1 GCA_014377495.1 Candidatus Sericytochromatia bacterium | reverse complement strand
CCGGCACAGGTCAAACGCATGCCACGTCTGAGGAGCCGCGATGGTCAATCCGTCCGACCCTGGCCACGACAGGGCCGCATAGTCTACCTCGCACAACTGAGCCACATAGATAGGGGGTGGGGGAATGAGTCGGATTTTCGGACTGGCCCAACTTGGGCTGGCTTCCAGTGTCTTAACCAGTCTGGCGGCGTGTGGTCCTGTCCCTGGCACACCCGCCCAGGCGGCGCCTTCGACGACGGCGCGGCCACGCGCCACTGCTGATGCCGGATTTGGGGCCAAGCAGATTTATCAAAGCTCTCAAAGCTCCCAGACCGGCCTGGGGGGACAGGTCAGCGGCTACTCCAGCGGCTACTCCAGCAGTGGACCCGGTGGTTACAGCTACAGCTGGGGCGGCCCGATCAACCAGGGTGTCCAAACCAACCAGCAGGGGCAGGTCATCGGCCAATACAGCAGTGGTCCAGGCGGCTACAACTACAGTTGGGGCGGTCCGACCAATCAGGGCCAGTTCACCGGCAGTGGATACAGCTACGGCTACCCGAGCTATGGCTATGGTTACGACAGCCTCGCTGGCTACGGCATCAACCACATTGTGCAAACGAGCCAACAAGGGCAGTTCACCGGCGGTACCTACGGCTATCCGATGTCCGGATACAGCAGCTTCGGTTACTAGCCGGTCATCCGAGCCGATGGCGGCCATTGGCGTGCAGCCGGGGTCGGGAGGTGCCACAAAGGCCAAAAGGGGGGCGGAGCCGAGTGGCTCCGCCCCCCTCCGATTCCGGACGACGCCTGTCTCCGGGGCCAACTCACATGCCGGCGGTCGGATCGTGGCTGTATTCCTGACGCACCGTGAACACACGGCCCCCCTTGTCAGTGACGATATAGGCCACGGTGAAGGGTTCACCGACCTGGGTTTGCAGCACTCCGGTAATGCTGGCACCGCCGGTCAGGTTCAGCGAGAAGCGGGTCTGGTTTTGTCCCGTCTGGGCAAACCCCTTCAGTTCCGTGCCATCCCGCAACACCAGCGAGACCGTGCTGCCCGGCATCAGGCGCAGGATCCCCTGCGTGAAGTGCGGCACGCCGGACGGGGAAATCCCGCCAGTGGGCGCCCCGATCTGGGGTGGACCCTTGGGGACGAGGTTCAGCAACGGCTGAATCTTGGGAGCCGCCACCGTCAACTGCTGCACCTGCCGGGATTGGGTTGTGCCGACCTGTGGCTGCTGCCCCACCCCGACCTGGGAGGTTCCGCCGCCGGACTGGTATCGGGTGGTGACCGGCGGTTGGGGGCGCCAGCCTCCCCAATCAAGCGGCCGACCCAGACCATATGGCTGGACGAACGGAAAAGGCTGACCCACCCAGCCGGGACCTCTGGTCATCCCCAGCCCGATCCGCCCGGGGGCGAGGCCAAAGCCCGGATTGCCAAAGCGCTGGGGGATTTGCTGCGTGACGAACCCGTCCCTGACGCCACATCCCGTCAGGATGCCCGCCAGTGTAACCGCCAGGAGCCAACGTTTCATGGCAGTCACCCTCCAAGGCCGATGGGCGTATCCGGAGCATTCTGGCAAATGGCGGGCCAGAACCAAAGCGGAGTGACGGCTCGGCCGATCGGGCCATGACCTGGGCGGGTAAATCGTCGCGCCCGGTTTTTCGGACAAGGCCTTCAGGGCTCGAGGTGACGCTAGCCGTGTCGCCTGCAGGCTGCTGAGGCTGGCACCGGCCGGGGTCAGCCGGGACGTCAGTACCGCGGCATCGGGCCGCCCCGGCCAAAGGCGGTCCGTCCGACCGCGCCTCACTCCACCCCCGTCGTGCCGAGCGCCCGCAGCAGGTCGGCGACTGCCAGATGATAGTCCGCCTCGCCCCGCACCCGGTCGGCCTGGGTCGTGCTCAGCAGCGACTGGGCGTCGCTGACTTCGATGACGGAGCCGACACCGGCCTTGTAGCGGCCTTCCGCCAGGGCCATATTCGCTTCGGCACTGCGCACGGCCGCACCCAGGGCCGCCAAACGCTCACGGGCGCCGAGACCGGTCAGACGGGCCTGTTCGATGCCGAGCATCACGGTCAGGCGCTGGCTCTGCGTGTCGGCTCTGCTGGCCCGTTCCTGGGCGGCGGTGGCGTCACGGTCCCGCCAGTCGGCAAAGCCGTTGAACACAGGCACATTCATCGTCACGCCGGCGCTCCAATTCTGACTGGGGACGAGGTCCCGGGCCCGGACGCCGTAACTGACGTCGGCCGTGATGTCCGGCCAGTTGCCCTTGTCGGCCCGCCGGTGATTGGCCTCGGACTGATGCAGGCGGGCGGCACTCTGCCGGATCAACGGGTGGTGGTCAGCCAGTTTCGTTAATTCGGACATCGGCGCCTCCGCCAGGGCGGGGACTTGGGGAAAGGCGGTTTCCGCCTCGACACTGCCCGACCGGCCGATAGCGGCACCCAGGGTCAGGAGGGCCACCTGGGCCGTGTTGCGGGCCCCGATGACGTCCGCGTTGGCCTGCTGCAGGCTGGCATCGGCACGGGTGACGTCGAGCTTGGCCCGCCGACCGGCTTTCCAGAAGGCATCCGCCTGGCGATACAGGGCCGTGGCGGCCTTTTGCCGGGACTCGACCTGGGTCTGCAGGCCGCAGGCCCGTAACCACTCCAGGTAGGCCTTGCGCACCCCGAAGGCGATGTCCACTCGCCGGGACTCGGAGGTCATCTGACTGGCCTGGGCGGCTTCTTCGGCGGCGGTCACCTCGTCAGTCGTCTTGCCGAAGTCCCACAGCTGCTGCCTGACCGTGGCCCCGACCGTGCTCAGGTTGAAGGGTGCCGCCGTGTTCTGGGCCTGGGAGACCTGGGTGGTGGCCGACGTCCCCGTGTTCAAGGCGACCTGCGGCCAGTAGGGCGAGCCTGCCGCACTGGCCCGATGCCGCAGGGCCACCGCCGCTTCGCGGGCTGAGGTCAAGGTGGGATGGTCACGCAGGGCAGCTTTGACGAGATCGTCGAGGGACATGGGGGTGGCATGAGCCACCGTTGGCATGCCGACGATGGCCGCGACAACCAGGAGGGACACCAAAGGACTACGGTGATGGCGCATGGCGTCCTCATGAATGGGGATGAACCGCCGGGTGAAAGGCAGGCGGGCACAACTCGGTCCGGCACCCGCCTGCCGACACCCTACCGCAAACGTGTAGCCGATGTTTGTCGGAGAAACGTGGCGTTTGTCGCCAGATCACCCGGTGGTCCGTCGGAGTCCGGGTCAGCTGGAAGCAAGGTCGGGCGTTCATCGGCAGCCACCGTCATGCCAGGATTTGCTGGGCCGGGTCCCCAGTCAGGCGCCATCCATGGCATGGTGGGTGGCGGCGGTTCCTGGTCCCCGGGAGCGTGATCGACTTTGAATTTGAAGGAGTGCCACATGAGCACCATTACGGCTTTGGATCTCACGAAGGACTATCCGCGCAGCCCGCTGATCCCCCTCGGCGGCTTCCCCTGGTTGGCCCGCATGATCGACAAGACCCGTGCCCTCAACGCCGGCAAGCTCGGCGAGTACAAGCCGTTTCCCTGCGGCGGTGACCAGACTTTCCTCGGCGCCTACGGCGTCGATGCTGCAGCCTTCAAGGCCAAGGTCGACGGCGGCGCCAGCGATGACGAGATCGTCACCTGGTTCACGGCCAATCACGTGGCGAACGGCGAAGCGATCGCCACTTACGGCCAACGGATGTTGACCCCGATCACCGACCCCGAATACCTGGGTTACCTCGAAGGCAGCAAAGCCGAGTTGGCCGCCGCCCGGCCGGAGTTGGATGTTGCCAAGGTCACCAACTTCGCCCAGCTGATCTGTCTCGAAGAAGGGCATGCCTGTCCCGGCCTCTAAGCCAGACGGTGCCACGGGTGGACGATCGGTCTGCCCATGACAAAGGCGGCCAGCACGTGTGCTGGCCGCCTTTGAGTGTGGATTAGCCTTCCGGAGTCGGCTCGGGCGTTGGAGCCCATGGTTTCGCACCCGTCGTCTCCCGCATCTCCGGCGAGCGGACTGCCGTCCCGTCGGTGGTCCGGGCCGTGACCCGGTAGCGGTACTCCGTGCCGGGCGCAAGACCCGTCACCGTGTAAGTGTGATAGGTGTCGGCCGGGGTTAGCCACCCGGAGCGGCTCTCAAATCTGTCCGTCCCCCATTCGACGATCCCGGTCGTCGGGGCGGTGGTCGTCCAGTTGATTGTAAAGCCGCCGGTGCCCACGGCTTCAGTCCAGACCCGGGTGATTTTGGTCTGGGCCTGGAGGTGGTCCGGATACCGGTCGTAATCCGGTGCGGGGTAATAGCCGCCCCCTGGATACGGGAGGTGCCGGCCCGGGTAATTTCCACCGGGATAATTCCCGCCGGGGTAATTCCCCCCGGGATAGGGCGTGGGGTTGGGCCGGGTCGGCATCCCGGCGGACGGCCGGGGTTTGGGGGCGGGTTTCGTCGCCCGGGGTGTCGGACGTGGTTTGGGCGGCTGCACCGGCCGTGAGGGCGTGGCCGGTGGTTTGGGCTGGCCATTGCGGTTGGCGTCGGCGTCGACGCCCGCATCCTCCGAGCGGGTGCCAAATCCGGCGGTGGGCGCCGTCGGGGTCAACGGTGCGCAGGCACCGAGCAACGTGGCAACCAGGGCCAGGCGGCACAGTGGCTGAGTGGCTGCTTTCATCGTTCGCATTGTTTGCATCGTTCGCTTCCTGACAGGTGCCCGACGGGATCAGTCCGGTCGGGACATAATGGCAACGCTCGGCCCTCGCCAGCGGCGTCAGCGCCGGAATCCCCGATTCCACAATCGCCCAAACCCCTATGACTACTTGGCCACACCCACTCTACACCCGCACACTGTCAAACAACGAGCACCAAATCACCTGATAGCCTTATTCTCACAATTTACACACGCCACAACCCTGATCACTAGGACCATACACAAACCAGCGCATGATCCAAATTCCAGTCCGCATCTAAGTGCCCCGCTGCGCCACGGGCGAGGCGGCGTATTCGATCGCCATGACCCTCGTCGAGTATCTGGGCGACAGGGTCGGGCAGATCCCCAGCCTGCAGTCCCTGCTGGAGACTGTGATGGCCCGTGGCAGGGGCATCCAGGAACTGCAAATCGACCATGTTTTTCCCCGGGTGGGCCATCTGGTCATGCGGCTGAACGCCCGCTGCAACCAGGCACCTCCGGACTCCGAACCCCTCCTGGTGCTGACCCTGTCCAACATCGCCGACGGCCCCGCGTCACCCTAGCGGGCTGCCTGAGCGCTGCGTTGCCGCCGATCCCAGTGGAGCCGGGCGACGAGGCGGCCTGATTACAACAAGCCCATCAAAGCCACGTCGCCGCCGGGTTTGGTCACCGGCGTGGCGGTTTCGACCGTCACCATCGCCGCCACCGGTTTTGCCGGCAGCTTTGGCAAAAACACCTTGACCAGGGCCGGCCCGGTCGCCGGCAGGGGACCGAGGACGCCCAGGTGGACCGGCATGGCCCCACAGACGGCCCAGAGCACGTATACCTGACCGGGGCGCAGCGGGGCGAGATTCTCCGCGCTGAGCAGCCAGCTCTGCTCCCGGAGCTGCCAGGAGAGCCGGGCCCGGGCAAAGGGCATGCGGCGTCCACCTTCCAGCGAGGCGGACCGCACGTCGGTAGCCGGCAGGGCCGTGGCGACACGCGCCTGTGTTTCGAGGCGCTGGACCCGGGCCAGGGCCCGATCCCGCTGGACGACAGCCTCGGCAATCCGGGCCTGCAGCACAGCCTGGTGCCCGGTGAGGGCCACGTACGTCCAAGTGGTCACCGCGGTCGCCACACCTAGCAGTCCGCCGGCCAGCCGTCGGCGCCACGGGTCCGGACGGGACGGGCCCACCAAGGCCGGCAGGGGCTCTGGCGGGACGACGTCGGCCACGGTCGGTTCGTCGAGCCGGATGAACAGGCGTTCCTTCATGCCCGGCGGCAGGGCCGCGGGCGGGGCCGCATAGCCGATGGCACCGGCGACCCGGCGCACGGCCGTACAGACCTCCCAGCACTCCAGGCAGGTCTGCAGATGCTGCGCCAAACCCGCCAACAGACTGTCATCGAGCAGTTCCAGCGCATAGGCCCCGCAGAGGGGGCGGGCATCCACACAGATCACCGGTCGGTCCCCCAGAGGTGGGTCGCCAGGGTCTGCAGGTGGTCGAGGGCAAGTGCCAGGCTCTCGGTCACGAACCCCACGGGCCGTCGCAACACCGTGGCGATCTCGACCGGTGTCAGTCCCTGGAAATAGGCCATCTCGATGATCTGGCGACGGTCGGCCGGGAGGCTGCGCATGGCGGCTGCGATGACCTGCTGGCGTTCCGAGGCGGGGGCAGCCGGACCAGCCATGGGCGGGTCAGTCCAGGCGGAAGGCGCCTCGGTCGTCAGCAACTGCTGCAGGCGTTTCAGGGCCAGGCGCCGGGTCGTCGCCATCAGCCAGGTGTCCCATACCCCCTGGCGATCGCCGGACGTCTCCGGTGCCGACATGAGCCCCTGGAAGACGGCGATCACCGTCTCCTCGGCCTCGACGGACCGTCCGAGGATCTGCAGGGCCACGGCAAAGAGGACCGGGGCATGTTGATCGAAGAGCCCGGTCAGCGCCCCGCGAGCCCCCGGGTGACTCCGGGTGACCGCACCCTGTTCCTGGACATCCTGTAACCTAACGTTCACGAGCCCTCGCACCTGGTCCCACCGCAAAATCGCCGGTCCGCAAGCGGAAGGTGCTGGCACGGCAACCGGGAATCTTGATCGGTCAGCCCCCTCGTTCCCAGCCGGGCAGAATCCTAATCGTTGTGCCTGAAACGATCCGACATGACCCGATGAGGGATGACCGGCAGCAGGACTTGGTGCCAGCCCGGGTCTAGGCCCGCCATCCGGACACTGGCGACGTTTGTGACATTGCTGTCACGGATCCGACATCCAGCTGCAACAGTCGCCCGTTATGATGGAATGATTGCGATAACGCATGAATCACGGAGGATGTGGAGTGACGATGGCCCAGGTTCCCGATGGTTTCTCTTTTGCGGGCGACCCCGAACTGGCCGATTTGTTCCAGGTCTTCCTGGACCAAGTCCACAGGCGGTTCGACCAGATCGCCGCGATGATTGCCCAACTGGCTGCCATGCCCGACGATCGGCCGGCCTTGAAGCAGCTCTCCCATCATTTTCATGGTTTGGCGGGATCGGGGAGTTCCTTCGGGTTTCCGAACGTGTCCCAGCTCGGTCAAAGCGGCGACCAGACTTGCCTGCGGCGGCTTGAGACCGGCACGCCGCCCGATGCGGCGGACTTGGCCACCTGGCGCAGGCTGTTGACCGAGCTACACGCCGCCGTCCCGGCCGATCGGACGATGACGGTTGCCAGTCAAAGCCCCCATCCCGAGGCGGCCGCAGCGGCAATGCGCTAGTGGGCGACCGGTGCGACGTCAGGCACCGGGGAGCGCAGGGCGGCGATGATGGCGGCATGGACCCGGCCGTCCCACAGCATCCAGGGATGGACGAGGACCGGGATGATCCGCTCCGTCGCACCGTCCAGGCGACCGCTGCTGGCCGGCACGACCATCAGGTCAAAGGGCGTCCACAGGGTGAATACCTGCACGGCGCCCCAGGGCAGCGGGTCACGGGCGAGGTCCTGGAGCAGGGCGCTGTCGGGGCGCATGTCGCCGCCGCCGCTGTTCCAACGGGCATAGCCCGTCCATGTCCCGTGATGGGGCCCCGAGATCGAGACGAACCGTCGGACCTCCGCCTGTCCACCCAACCGCTGCAGCCAATACCGGGTGACGAGCGCCCCCATGCTGAAGGCCACCACGTCGATCTGGGCTGCGCCGGTCCGCTGCCGTAGGGCAGTGGCGGCCATCTGCACCTGGCCGGCCAGGACGGCGATCCCGGCGTCGCCGTTGCTCGGCACCATGTCACAGGCCGTCACGTCGGACCAGCCGGCGGTGTGCAGGGCCCGCACGACCGGTGCGATGGTCTGACTGGTGTCATCGATCCCGTGGACGCAGAGCACCGGCGGCGCTGCGGCAGCTGCAGCCGGCGGCGCCAGCCCCATGACGCACAGCAGGCCAATCGCGACAATGGATCGGGCCCGGATCCAGCCCCGTTTCAGGGTGGTTGAAAATGGGGAAATCATGCCTCCATGCTAGCCCAACCGCGCTCCGTGTGTCGCAGCGATCGCCACAGTCACCGCTCAATTGGAGCAGGCAATCTGCAGCAACTGTCGCAGCGCCTGTGGGGTAAAGGGCTTGGGGAGGAAATAGTCAGCCCCGACATCGAAGCTGGACCGGCCCCGCTGTCCGTCGGCCCGGCCCGAGGTCATGATCACCCGCACCGAGGCCATGTCCGGAAACGACTTCAGCAACCGACACACGGTCAGTCCGTCGGTTTCGGACATGCCGATATCCAGCAGGATGGCATCCAGCCGGTAAGTCTCGGCGACGCGCAGGGCCTGCTGACCGGTCGCCGCCTCGAGGACCTCGTAGTCGCCGGCGATCGTGTCCCGCATCAGGGTGCGCAGCCCCGTCTCGTCTTCCGCAATCAATACCCGCTTGCGGGCGATCAGGTGAGTCATGAGTCTTGCTCCCAGAACTGGGCCAGCAAACGCTGGTCCCGCTTGCCTTTGGCAGCTTGCATTTCCTGCTGGGCCGCACGCAGCAACGCCTCGGGATCGGCCCCGTCACCCTCGTCGGTGACGATCCCCAGACTCACGGTGGGCATGATGCTGACGCCGTTCCCCTCATATCGCCGACAGCAGACTTCGTAGATCCGGCGTGCCGTCCGCAGCGCCTCGGGACGGCCCTCATGCGGCAGGAGGATCAAAAACTCGTCGCCGCCCCAGCGGCCGACCCGGGCGCCATCCGCGAGGCAGCCGGCGATCTGGCGGCCCAAATGGCGCAACAGCGCGTCGCCGACCGGGAAACCAAGGCTCTGGTTGTATGCGTCGAGACCGTCGATATCGGCCAGCAGCAAGCTGAACGGCTGACCTTCGCGTCGGGCCTGACCGAGTTGCTGGTCAAGCAGCTGGCGGAGACGGAGGCGATGGGGCAGGCCCGTCAGCACATCGAGACTGGCCTGCGTGGTCAGTTGGTCCTGCAAGGCCAACTGTTGCACGAGCGGCGCGATAAAACCGGCCAGAGACTCAGCCAACAGGCGGTCCGCTTCGGTGAACACGGACACGGTGGCGTCTCTGACGAATTCGATCGAACCGATCCAGCGATCGCTCGCGCAGATGGGCATGATCAGCCGCTTGTGTCGACCACGGCTACGTCCCCGGCCTGAGCCGCCCGGCGTCTCGTCCGCCAGGACGGGCACCAGGGTCAACGCCGCACCGGTCGCCAGCCAAGCCGTCTCGGTCACCGGCCTCCGGCTCGTGCCGGTGTCGCCCCCGCACGCGGACCGCCATTCGAGCCCCTCACGGGCAGGGTCGAGCAGCCAGAGTTCACAGCGAGCGGCGACCATCACCCCACGCAGGTGGGCCAGCAGCAAGGCCACGAGGGACTCCGCATCCCCGGCCTGACGGACCAGCTGGAAGATCTCGCGCACCAGCGTCAGCTCCGACGTGGCCGTCGCCAACTCGACCACTTGGCGGCTCAACTGATGGCGGCTCGCCTGGCTGCGGGCCAGCTCCTCGGCCTGGTCCAACACGACTTCGGTCTGGGCGGCAAAGGTCATCACGGCGTGCAACTCCTGGAGCTGGACCGGCATCAGGGCCTCCCGGGACAAGCCCAGCAGGCCCTGACCCCGGAGCAGCGGCTGCCACAGGCGCAACGCCGGCAGGCGCAGATCCACGTATGGCTCACACTGGCAGGGCGCCTGGTCGTGCAGGGTTGCCGCCTGCAGGATCTCCAACGGCGGAAACGGGCCCGAAACGTGCAAAGGAAGATAGTTGCCCGTCGCCCCATCCCACCAGTACAACGCCGCTTCCTGCCAATGACCGCCCACCCTGGCGGCGCGGACGACGGCCTCGGCGATCGCCGGCAGGCCCTGCTGGGCCGCCGGCAAAGTCGGCAGCCACTGGCGGACCTCCGGCAACGTCCCACTCACCACGACTGCCGGGTCGGCCCCATGCAGGCCATGCAACATGGCACTGAAAAACGTCTCCACCCGGACCCGCGTCGTCCGGGATTGTTCCAGGTACTCCTGGAGCGCAGCCTGGAGGTAGTAAAGGCAACGGTCGAAGCGCTCGGGTGCCTGGAGGCGCTGGCGCTGCCAGGCCGACCCCACCGCCAAGCCGAAGTCTTCCGGCAGGGTCGAGCCATCCGGGTCCTCGATGAATTCACCGAGCTGACCCATCACGTCGTGATAGAGCCCCTGCCAAGGCTGCAGGGGACCGACCAGCGGATCCGTCACGAGGTGGGCGATCCACCGGCGGGTCACCTGGCTGAGGTCGACCCGCAGGTCGTGGCCTAGGAACCAGTGCTCGAGGAGCATGGCGCTTCGCCTCTCTGCAACGGCATCTCAAGTCGAAACGTCAGCAAGTCACCGTCCAACTGCACGGTCAGGTCGCCGCCCATCGATCGCAGCAAGCGCTTGGTGATGGGGATCCCCAGGCCAAGACCATCGGTGTGACGGGTATTGAGGGCTTCGGACTGCCAGAACGGCAGGTAAACCAACTCCAGCTTGCGGCTGTCGATCTGTCGCTGCGGGTGGCTGAGCCGCAGTCCGACCCGGTCGCCGGCCCGCATCGCCGTCTCGATGACCAGTTCGGCCTGGGCCGGACAAAAGCGGTAGGCGTTGGAGAGCAACTCGTGGATACAGGTCTCCAGCCGATCGGGGCTGCACGTCAACAGAGGCAGATCATCCGCCAGGAGCAACTCGACCACCAGGCCCTTGTCCCGATGCACCTCGCCCAGGAGCCCCTGAGCCAGCCTCACCGTGTCGTTGAGATCGATCCCCTCACTGACGTGTGGCGGCCCGAAGCCTTGTTGGAACTCCCATTCCAGCTGCATGAACAGGATCAGCCGGCGGACGTTGTTGCGCAGGCGTTCGACGTTTTGTTGGATCAGGCCGAAGAGGTCTTCGCGGGACTCCGGCCCCAGGCAGTCGTCCTTAAGGTCGTCCGCCAGGGTCTCGACGGCCGCCATGACCACGGACAACGGGGTGTTGAGCTCGTGTGACAGCAGGGAGGCCACGTGGTTGTTCGCCTGCATGATGGCCATAGCGGCAATCTGGCCCGCCGACGGTGCCCGTCCCGGTAAGCCTGCCTGCGATGGACTGGTGCCTTGCCGCCCGTCGCCTGCCATCTGCCCTCCTGGCTGCCCCCCCACGGCAAACTGCCCGCTGGTCGGGCACTGCGTCGTGGGCGCTTGACATTTGTTCGTGATGAAACTGTAGCACCGGCATCAGGCCCTTGCAAAGGATCGCCACACGCCTCTGGCGGCGCCACTTTACCCCCCTTCCCGAGACGCGAAACGGGCCCCTTGCGGGGCCCGTTTCTGCGAGTTACCAGTGGTTAACGGAGCTGAAGTTCTTTGACAGAGCCACTAATCAGCAACGTGGCATCGGTTTTGGCGACCACTTCGTCCACAGTCACGCCGGGCGCCGTCTCCAGCAGGTAAAGGCCGTCGGGGCGCACTTCCATGACCGCCAGATCGGTGACGATCAGGTTGACCACGCCCAAGCCGGTCAGGGGCAGGTTGCATGCCTTGAGGATTTTGGGATCGCCGGTCTTGGCGGTGTGCTCCATGGCGATGATCACCCGCTTGGCGCCGGCGACCAGATCCATCGCACCGCCCATGCCTTTGACCACTTTGCCGGGGATCATCCAGTTGGCCAGATCGCCGGTCTGGGAGACCTGCATCGCCCCGAGGATGGTCAGGTCGACATGCCCGCCCCGGACCATGGCGAAGGAATCGGCGGAACTGAAGTAGCTGGCGCCAGGCGCTTCGGTGATCGTCTGCTTGCCGGCATTGATCAGGTCGGGATCCTCGTCGCCCTCGAAGGGGAAAGGACCGATGCCGAGCATGCCGTTCTCGGACTGCAGCGTGACCGTGATGCCATCGGGGATGTAGTTGGCCACCAGGGTGGGGATGCCGATGCCGAGGTTGACGTAATAACCGTCCTGCATTTCCTGAGCGATGCGGGCAGCGATTTGGTTGCGGTCCAAAGCCATGACGTCCTCCTAAACCGCAGCCGCGGCACGGGGGCGCACGGTGCGTTGTTCGATGCGTTTCTGGTAAGCCGTGCCCTGGAAGATGCGGTTCACATAGACCCCGGGCGTGTGGACCATTTCCGGATCCAGCTCGCCGATCTCGACCAGATGCTCGACTTCGGCGATCGTCACCTTGGCGCCGGTGGCCATGACGGGATTGAAGTTGCGGGCCGTCTTCCGATAGACCAGGTTGCCCGCCCGGTCGCCCTTGTAGGCTTTGACGATGGCCAGATCACCATGCAGGGGCTTTTCGAAGACATACCACTTGCCGTCGATCTCACGGGTCTCCTTGCCTTCGGCGACCAAAGTGCCATAGCCCGTCGGGGTATAGAACCCGCCCAAGCCGGCGCCGGCCGCCCGCACCCGCTCGGCCAGCGTGCCTTGCGGAACCAGTTCGACTTCCAGGATGCCGTCGAGGACCTGCCGCTCAAAGGCCTTGTTCTCACCGACGTAGGAGGAGATCATCTTGCGGATCTGCCGGGTCTTCAGCAGGATGCCCAGGCCGTGTTCATCGACGCCGGCGTTGTTGCTGACGACGGTCAGGTCTTTGGCGCCGGACTCTTTGATGGCGTCGATGAGGTTTTCGGGGATCCCGCAGAGCCCGAACCCGCCCGAGAGGATGGTCATCCCATCACGGAGGACCCCGGCCAACGCCAAAGTGGCGTCGTTATAGACTTTGGTCATGCATTACTCCGGAACAGGCCGCCACGGCGGCGTGGCAGGCATAGACGTTGCCTCGGCCGGATCGCCCAAGGCTGGTAGCGTTCGTTATACCACTAAGCGCCCCGTCCAACGGCCGTCGCCCGTTAGTGGACTTCGGTGGGGTGATAGTCGTGTTGGATCCCGGGCAGCGGCTCGGTGGCTGCTTCGTAGGCGCCCCGGCCGGAGAGGCGCAACACCAGTTCAGGCACACCGAGACGATCCAGCACCGTGTCGATCTGGGGTGGCGACACCCACACCATGCCGGCGAACGCCGCCACGCTGACCGTCGGCCGCAGGCGGCGGATCGCCACGGAAAGAGGCTGACTATGCCAAAAATAAGCGACTGTCTCAATCAACGAGACCGAGCCTGGCGCCGTGCGGCCGGACCGGGCGCCCCTGCCGGCGTGGCCGCTGCAACGGTGTCAGCCAGGCCGCTTGGCAATACAAGCGCTTGTGATCGCCCACACCGCCGGCGCCGTGGCATCCCCCCCATACTCGGCATAACCGATGCAAAGTCCGACTGACCGGCTTTGCAGATCTGCCAACAGGAGGCACCATGCCGTTTCGTTCGTGTCACGTGCCCGGCCGGATCGTCACCGGGACGGTCGTCTTCGATCCCGACCATGCCGTGCGTGGCACCGTTTCAGTCGCCTGGGCCAGCCTGCACGTCGGTCTCCTCAGGTAGCCCAAAACTGGTGCATTATGCCTTGGGCCGGCCACACGCAGCATCAGACCGGCAGGAGAACCATCATGCCGAACTGGAACGCCCTGGCCGTCTCCCCGCACGGGGCTGTGCTCAGCCTGGATTACGTCGGTGGGCCGCACAGCTGGCTGCCGAACGGCAAAGTCCAGTCGTGGATGGAAAACCTGGTCACGCTGGTCGGCCCTGATCATCCCCTGTTCGATGCGCTGTTGGGGGCGGAATACTTCACCGGCATGGCCTTTGGTGCGGATGGATCCCTGGCGATCACCACGGAAGGTGAATACAACCAGCTCCTGATCCTGAGCAGCGACCGCCAGCTCGTCCACCACCTGCAGGCCCCGAACCTCGACCACCGCAACCCGCCTCCCAGCGACCTGACCGAGGCGCATGAGCCGTCGTTGCAGCATCCGCCGGGGATCCTCGCTGCCGGTCCGGACCAGTCCTGGTACTACACCGTCTTCCGCCCGCCCCGCCGGTTGGGGGAGCACGCCTTCGCCTTCGATTACTGGCCGTCCGTCTGGCGGCTCGTGCCTGGTGCACCGGCCGTCCAGGTGGGTGGCATGCCGGAGGCACCCTTGCAAATCGGCATGGCCTGGCAGGATGCCGGGCTGGGTCTGGTGCGCGCCATCTGTCCGCAGGCCGATGGCGGCCTCATTCTCCATGTCGAGCGTCCTGTTGATGCTGGTTCGCCAAAGGAATCCGTGGCCTTCGGGGCAACCGGTAAATCCGGATCACGCCTCGGCGACCTGCCCTCCAGTGAGCACGTCGTCTGGGTCGATCCCGCCGGCATGATCACCGCCATCTGGGGCACCGGTGATCATGGCAGACCCGTGCCCGGCCATCCCGCCCAATCAAGCGATCTCGAAGGGCTGCGGGCCATCGCCCTGGCGCCCGACGGCCGCACGCTGTATCTGATGATGAACAAACCCGATGTCGCCAGCCTGTTGCGGGTCGGCCTCGACGGCATCGTGCAGGCGGTCGAACCTTTCGATTTTCCGCACAGCGTCGCCCCGGTGATGACGAACGATGCAATGGGTGCCGTGTATTGGCTGGAGACGCCGATCCTGATGCGGTGGGCCGATGGCCGCAGCAAGGCATTCCGTCCTTTGGAGTCTTACTGGCCGACCTGAGCGTCCGCCAGCCACGTCATCCAGTTGCCGTGCTGATCGACATTGGCGAGTGGCGTCGTCTCGGCCACGCCCCGGCGGTAAGCCGTATGGGTGAGCAACGGCCCGTCGTCCCCCGTCAGCCACTCGATCGACAAACGGGACAGGTCCCGTTCGGCGCCCAAGGTGGCGATGATGGCATCCCCCCGGTCCCGGTCGGCTTCGCTCAGTTGGTTGAATGTGAAGGAATGCATGATCACGGGCACGGCGTCTGCGGGTACCTGACGGATGGCGTCCGGCAGTCTGGCGAGCAGGTCACCGGCCCACATTGTGAAGGGCGCCTGGCGAGCGACCGAGACGGCCGCCTGCAACAGCGCCGCCCGGGCATGCTGCTCCGGCCAGAGCAGAGCCCGCAGCCACAGCACCTGGGCGGGATCATGGACGTCCACTGGGTGCAGGTCAATGCCAAGGCGGCCCACTACCTGGGGCAACGCCTTCGGCAAGTGAGGCCGGTGATCACCCACAAAGGCACTGGTCAGTTGGACGGGCGATGCCGCATCCCCACGCCGCAGGCCATCGCCATAGTCGTAGCCATACCGATCCCAAAGGAGATTTAACCCCGCACTCGCCCCGCATTCCACGAGGCTGAGCGGCCTGCCGCCATGGGCGGCCGCAGCGACGGCCATCGCCGGCAGCCAGAGGGCAGAGCGGCGCACCTCATTCGTCTGCACCCGGTGGGTTTGCAGGATCGGGAGCAACACGGCCTCATGCCGGGCGCAGTACGCCAGGAACGCCCGCACTGGATCGCCGGATGGGGCCGGTCCACCGGTGACACTGGGATAAAAGGCGGCCAATGGGTCGTCGGCACCGGCCAACAGCTGCAGGTGTACGGCGGCGAAAATCAGGTTGGGCAGGGGTTGCCCGTCTGCCACGGCCGTCGTCAGGCGCCTGATGACGGGAGCAGTGGCCACGTGTCGGCTGAGATGGGCATAAAGCGGCGAATGATCGCCGAACACCTTATCGGCGAACCACGCAAAGGTTGCGTCAATACCATCTGTGGGGATCGCCACCGGCGCACTCCTTGCCTGCAAGACATTTCCGTCGCTCACACGATACCGCAGACTTTCCGTTTGGTCCCCAATGATCGGGCCGGTACCATGCCAGTGCCGGTCGCCCGGGATGTGGCTGGTCAGATTGGGAAAGGGCGGCCTATGATCACCATCAATTCGGCGTTCGACGATCCGGCCCTGCGACAGATTGCCAAAAAACTCCTCGGGGAGGCATTCGGGAACGCCGAACCCCGACTGGCGCGCATGGGCGAACTGGCCTTGGGACCCGTGGACCGTTGGGCGACGCTCCTGGACCGCAACCCGCCCACGCTGGTGTCCCACGATCGTCACGGCGAGCGGATCGATGAGATCGAGCTGCACCCGGCTTACCGCCTCAGCGAAGGTGCGGCTTACGGCGGGGGTTGTGTGGCGGCATCCTACGATCCCGCTTTGGCCGCCGAGCACGGCGGGGCCCGCCACAGCCTGGGACTGCTGTTGGGGTTTCTCTATTCCCAGGGCGAGTCCGGCATCTACT
>JACMPN010000504.1 GCA_014377495.1 Candidatus Sericytochromatia bacterium | reverse complement strand
CGCCACGTCCCGGCGATGCGGGCGCCGTGAAACTCGGCAGCGCCATGACGGATGCTTCGGGCGTCCTCCGGTATCCGTTCACCTTCACAGAGTCAATTGCGACACGGTGGGAGCCATGGGCACGGGGTCTTTACGACATTTGGCTGGTGTATCCGACCATCGACGGCAAAACACCGATCATGCCGACCGCCGCCACGTTCAGCCAGTGCACCACGCCATAACGACCGTTTTTCGGTCGTCCGTCGATTATCGTCATACGTTCGGACAGGTCATACCTTGACCAGCAGAGGGACTCGCCCCGCACGTCAAAGCAGGCGCCGAGGAGCTGTCGCAGGGGGCCTGCCAGTTCAAAATCCGGGCTCGGTTGTCTTATTGAGAAACCGACGCAGTGGTACCAAATCGGCGGTCACACCGACAAATTCGGTTGAGCTGCGCCCCCAGCCGGCTCCACCGGTGTCTCCGTCTTCAGACTGTGGCCGACGCCGCAGCCGAAACTGACAGCGATGATCGTGCCGCACGCGCAGTCGATAGGCAACTGACGGCCGGCGGCGGCTGGGTTGCGGAGCGGACGGTCAGCGTCCCCGTGGTTTCGTGAACACCTGGGTGCTGTAATAGGCGCCTTTATCGCCGCCCTGCGCCACCCCGATCCCGATATGGGTCGGGGACGGCGAGAGCATGTTGGCCCGGTGCCCCGGACTGTGGATCCAGCCTTTGACGGCCGTGTCGGCGATCTGGGCCACTGGCAGTCCGCTGCTCATGTGGATGTTTTCCGCCGCAAAGGCGAACCCGATGCCGGCGTCCTTCATCAGGACGAAGACACCTTTGCCGCCCGGTTCGGTGTGGCTGAAGTATTGGCGTGACGCCATGTCCTGACTGCGCGAGCGGCCAAAGCGATACAGCCCCGCATCGGGCAGTAGGGGCGGGAGGTTGTTCTCCCGACGAAAGCGGTTTGTCCCCGCCAGGATGGCCGCCTCGATGGCGTCAATCTGACTGGTGGCGGCGATCACTGGCGCCCTGCGGGGGCGGGACGCCTGGCGCTCGGGCTTTTCGGCGTAGCAACCGGCGACGATCAAGAGGGTGGCGAGACTGCAGTGGGTGAGACGTTTCACATCGGAGTCCTCGACAAGGGGATGGTGCCATGCAACGCGTGGCTAGGGTCCGGGGACGGCGCTCCGGAACGCACCGAGTGTCCGGGCAAATCGCGGGGTCACCCGCCGCAGGGCATAGAGCGTTGCTTCCCAGGGATCGTACCCCTCCGGGGCGTCACCCGCCATATCCTGCATCACGATCGCCATCTCCGCCGGATACCGCCCCCATAGCCGCAGCAGCACCCGGTCCGGATGGGTCGCCTCGATGGCCCATGGGGGGAGGGCCGGCGGCGGAAAATCCCGCAAATTCACCGTGACGATGGTCGGCGCCTCGGCCACCACCGCCGCCGCCGCCACGTGACGGTCACCGGCATCATTGCGCATCATGGCCACCACCGCCTCCGGGACGGTTACCCGTGCCCCGGGGAATGACTCGGTCACAGCAGCAATCAGGAACGTCGCCCCTGCCCGGTCCAGATGGCCCATGCGAATGAGGTTGTGGGTCGCCTCATCAAGGATGCGGTCGGACCAGTGCAGACGGCACAGGCCGTGTACCGCCGCATGAAAGAAGACATGGCGCAGGGTGAGGCTGATCAGGACACAGGCATCCAGCACCAGGGCCTCAACGGTATCCCCACGGTGAGTCATGCGCCGCCAGGTCTCCCGATGACCGCACAGCGGCCGTCGACACGGGCCCGGCAGGTCCGGGCGAAAGTCACTCCTATCAAACCACAGCCGGGGGCTTTACGCCGACGCAACGATACCGGGGCGACGTTCGCCCGGGACCGGGATGGGTTAAGATCGAACGACACCCCGAGCCGCCCACATGCAGGAGTTCCCCATGACACCGACCGTTTCCCGCCTCGTTTCGGGACTACTGATTGCCCTCAGCCTTGCGGCGTGTACCGGGCAGATGACCGTCGACGATGCCATGGTGACCCACTACATCCAGGCGTACAAGAGTCTGAAAACGGCCAGTCCGGCCCTGGCCGCCCAACTGACCAAGCAGGACGCGACCCTGGACACGGCGGCTGCCGGCCTGGCCTCGGTCGACGCGGCGATCAAGTCCGCCGGCTTTGCCAGCCATGCCGAATTCGTCAAAGCGAATGCTGCCATCGGACTGGCGTTCAGCCAAGTCCAGGCGAGTGCCTTCATGTCCGACATGGACAAGCTGCAAAAATCAGGCAGCACTCAGGTGCAGGCGATGCTGGACAGCCCGGTGGTCCCCGAAGCGACCAAGGCCCAGGTGCGGGAGCAATTGGCCCAGGCACAGGCGACCTATACCCAGGGCAAAGGGTGGGCGGACTCGGCGATGGGACTGTTCGGCCAGAAAGTCGATGCGGCCACGGTGGCCGTCGTGACCCGCCATCGGGCGGAGTTGCAGGCGGTGTTCTCCGGCAAATGATCCGGCCTGCAAGGCAACAGCCCCGTCCACTGGGGAACGGGGCTGTTGCACTGCTCGTCACCGGGGCAAGCGCCCCATCCGGCTATCTGATTTTGGCGCTGAGCGTGGCGACGCTGGTCTTGAACTGGGCATTGGCAAAGCCGGGCTCGATGGTGATCCCCTTGATGGCCCCGCTGCCGCTATTCTTCATGACAAGTGCACCGGCAGCGTTGATCGAGACGCTGCCCTTGATCACCATGGGATCGCCACCGTCTTTGCCGGTGATGGAGATGTTGATCCCGTAGTTGCCCTTGGCATCGATGGCTTCCGCCATCTCGATCGTTTCCTTGTCGGTGACGATCGTGCAGGTCTCCAGGGCGCTGCCTTCTTTGTGGCTGATGGAATTGATCTTGCGGTCACTGATCAGGAAGCTGCTGATGTCGAGCTTCTTGCCCTTGGTCCCTTCAAGGTCGGCTGGCAGGAACGAGCGCAAGTTCGTCTGCTTGGCCTGTTCCAACCCGGTGTTTCCTTGGCCTGGCTGGATAACCGCGTTCGACATGCTGCGTGCCTCTTTCCTGAAACGGGAGCTGACCCTAGGAGCTGTTGAGCCGGATTGGCTGACGCCCTTACCTATTCCATACCGCAAATCCCGCTGCGTTAAACCACATGCCGCCGTCTGTCCGAGGGATCGCCGCCCGGGTCCGCACGCGCAGAGGCCCGGCAGGTTTCCCTGCCGGGCCGGTGCATTGTCACCCGTTGATTAGTAGTGCATCCGATCCAGGAAGGTCGGGAGTTGCTTCAGCCACCAGGGCCAGTCATGATCGACGTCATGGCCCCAGAAATCGATCTGGGCGGGGACACCCTTGGCATGGAGGATCTGCCCCATCCGGTAGGTATGCTCCCGCATCGGGTCTTCCCACTTGCCTTGGCCGACGCTGAGAATGATCTGGCTCTGGCGGTACTGTTCCAGATACCAGGGATCGTTCAGGTCCTTCAGGTAGGCGAGCGGCACGTTGAAGTACACGTTCTCGTCCATGTGGTTGTCGAGGAAGCTTTCCATGCTGTAGCAACCGCTCATCCCGATCAGCCCGTCAAAAGCGTCGGGATGGCGGAAGAACGCGTTCGCCGACTGGTAGCCGCCCATGCTGGCCCCGGTGGTGACGAACTTGTGGTGGTGGCTGCGCTGACGCATGAACGGGACGACTTCTTCGGTGACGTAGCGGTCGTAGTCCATGTGCCGCATGATCCGATGGGCCGGATGGATGCGCTTGTTCATCCAGCTTTGGGAGTCCACGGAGTCGACGGCGTAGAACGAGTAGCGGCCGCTCTCGATCTGGTGATACAGCGCCTTGATCATGCCGCGGTCTTCAAAATCCCAGTAGCGGCCTTCCTGGCAGGGAAATCCCAGGATCGGCTTGCCACCGTGCCCGTAGATCTTGACGTCCATTTCCTTGCCGAGGGCCGGGCTGTACCACTTGTGATGTTCAGTATGCATCGCTTACGCCCCCACAGCCGCCGGTGCGGCCTGAGCATGGCCGACCTGGTCGTGGATGTAGGCGGCCATTTCCTTGATTTTGGCTTCGTCGGGCGAGCGCAAGAGGTACGCATAGTCGCCGATCGCATCGCGGAAGGCAGCGGGCATGATCTCCCAATGGGCGATATTCTCGCCGAGGGTGGCCAGCACTTCGTCATGGGCATGCACGTAGTGCTTGTTGAACTTCCGGCTGATGTAGCAGACATGGTACGGACGGTCGTACGTGGCCGTGAACTTGTTGTTGACGACGACGTTCGCCCACTCTTTGTAGATGTTGATGTTGTTCGCATAGTTAAACATGTCGGTGGTCAAACCACCGGGCGGCCGCATGTTCACTTCCAAGGCGACGATCTTCTTGTCCTTGAAGGTCCGGAAGAACTCCAGGTGGAAGAACCGGCTGCGGATGTCGTAGGCCTTGAGGGTCTTGCGACCGGCTTCTTCGAGATCCTTGGCGATGGTGCGGGCGGAGTAGTAGTAGACGTGATCGCTGGTGTTCACGGTCTCCATGATGCCCTGGTTGTAAATGTGCGAGGCGTAGAAGACGAGGTTGCCGTCGGCATCCGTGATCCCGTCAAACGTCAGGACGTCGCCGGCGATGAACTCCTCGAAGATGTACGGGATGTCCCGCGGCTCGTCGAAGAACGCTTCCAGCTCGGCCTTGGTGGTGATCTTGTAGGTCTTGGAGGCGCCGACGCCGTTATCGGGCTTGGCGACGACGGGTAGCTTCACCTTTTCGACAAACTTGACGGCATCGGCGAGGTTGTCGATGACTTCGCCACGGGCGACGGGGATGCCGGCGTCGATGAATTTCTTCTTCATCAGCGACTTGCACTTCATGTCGTCAATCGTGTCCGACTTGATGCCGGCCATGTTGAAGTCCGTGCGCAGCTTGGCTTCGGTCTCCAGCCAGTACTCACTCTGGGAGTCGATGGCGTCGAGCTTGCCGTACTTGGCCGTGAACTGCCCGCAGGCTTTCACGAGGGCCTTGTAGTCGTGCATGTCGACCTGCTGGTAATCCGTCAGGGCTTTCTGCAGCTCGGGACGCAGCTCGCTGAAGTGGCAATCGCCGATACCCAGCACGGTCGCCCCGACGTCCCGCAGCCCCACCACGAAATGGTAGAAGTTCGGGGGGAAATGGGGGGATAAATAAACGTAATTCATCAGTCTCTCGGTTTCCTGCCCATACTCATCACTCGTCATCCTAGCGCTGGCGCGGCGCGAAGGCCGGTGTCTAGCGCTATTGCGGTCACGAATAGCCTGCAACCGGTCTTAACGTCAAGGTTAAGCTTGCTCGTTCCGGTGCCGGGCTCTCGTTCTTAAGCGTCCACAACCGAGGCTACGCCGAGCTCTTTGGCCGCATGTGTCATTAAGTCTCGCATCAGGTCCGGATCGAAGGGCGAGCGCAAACCCGCCGCCCCAAAGATCTCGAGCACGCTCTTGGTGCCGCCGATCTGGCACAGCGTCAGATAGGCCTCCATGGCCCGGTCATGGTCTGCCGCATCGACCAGTGCCAGCTGCATGGCGCCCGTCTCGGCGACGGCGTAGTCAATGTAATAGAAGGGGCTCCAGAACAGGTGCCCCTGGGCGTACCAGCGGGCATGCTTGTAGTCCTCGACGCCGCTGAAGTCGATCCCGGGCTTGTAGACGTCCCAGATGCGCCGCCAGGCAGCGTCCCGCTCATCGATCGCCGCCGTCGGATTTTCGTAGACCCAATGCTGGAACTCGTCGACGATGGAAATGTAGCAGATCAGCTCGACACCGTGCTTCCAGCGCAGGCTCCGAAAGCGGTCCGCCTGCGCCTGGGTGAAAAACTCGCCCATGTGCCGCATGCTCAGATACTCCATGCCCATGGAGTGCACTTCGGCGGCATCGGAGGTGGGCCACTGCTGGTCGACGGTTTCGATGACCTGGCTCTCGGAAGCCTGGAAGGCATGGCCCATTTCGTGCATCAGGGTGCTGACATCGTCGGGATCGCCCGTCGAGTTGCAAAAGATCGCCACTTTGCCTTCGTCACTGAAGCTGGTGCAAAAGGCGCCCGCCCGCTTGCCCTTGCGGTTCTCCAGATCGATCAGGCCGTCCCGGCGCATCTGGGAAAAATGGCCGCCGAGCTTGGGCGACAACCCGTCAAAAATCCGCTGGGCCTTGTCCAGTTGGCTGCCGACGGGGACGATGCCGCTGGGCAGGGACAGGGCGGGGTCGTACTCGACGTCCCACGGGGCCAGGGTCGGGGTGGCGTACGCTGCGGCTTGGCGCTCGTTCAGGGCCTTCTGCAAAGGCACGGCATACTGGCGGACGCCGGCCCGGAACGTCGCCGCTTCGGCGGGACCATAGTCGGTGCGTCCCATGCCCAGGTACCCGAGCGGGATGAAATTGGCGTGACCGAGGTTGCGACCCATCTGGTCCCGCAGGGCCACCAACTGGTGGTAGATACCGGCGATGGCCTCACGGTGCTGCAGGAACCAGCTGCGATAGCCCTCGAAGGCGGCCCGGCGGGTGGCGGCGTCCTCGGAACTCTGCAGGCTGCGGGCGACGGCCAGCGTGACCGTCTTGCCGTTCACGGCGATCTCGCCGGTGGCGACCAGCTTGTCGTACTGATTGACAAGGTCGCTCTCCTTGACGCGCAGGTCCGAGTTGATCGGGGCGAGGGGCTCCACCGACGTCTCGAGGGTGCGGATCAGGTGGCGCCCGTAGCGGGTGGCGATGGCGTCCTTGTGCCGGCTCGCAAGCAGGGCGTTGACCACGGCGGAGTTGCCGTTGTCGGCGGCCGGTGTGACCTGTTCCCGGTAATAGGTGTCGGCGGCATCCCACTTGGGATCGGCCATGTCCTTCGACTGGGCGTAATGGATGCGGCTGCCTTCGCTGCCCACATAGGACTTGAGGGCGTTCCAGTCGGCAAACAGCACCAACCAGCCGGCCGAGTCGCCGGACGCTTCGGCACTGGCGATCCGGTCCGTGAGGGCCTGGTAATGCTCACGCACATACTCGGCAGTCAGGGAAACGGGGCGGGTGGGAATGTGCTTGAACGTCGTTGTCGCAGCCATGGAAAACCTCGCAATCTCTTCAATCCGAACTGAAATATAATCCATTCTGCCTACATCCGCTGTGGCGGTCCGATCAGGCCGGTCCGGAACTCCCGGACCCGCCGTGGCGTCATCGGTGGAGCAGGCGATGCAAGACTGGATGTCCCCATGACCCACCATGACGCCCCTTCTGATTCCCGCCCCGTCCGGGCGCCCCACCGGCTGCCGGCGCAGTGGCTGACGTGCATCGCCCTCCTCAGCCTGGCCCTGCCCGCCCTGGCTGCGCCCCATGCTGCCTATGTACCGCACCGGCTGGACGGGACACCCACGTTCAAGGCTCGGCATCAGGTCGGGCAGATGGTCTTTGCCATGACCTTCCCGGAAGCGCGCCTGCAGACGGTGCAACAGGCAATGACGACGTTGCGGTTCTCCGAAGGCATGCCACCGGCGGCCTGGTGGGGCCGGTCGTACTTCCCGTGTACGTTGCGGGAAGGCATCGCCGCCCTGCCGTCGACCGTCCGCCAGTTCCGTCTGGCGACGTTCTGCGAGTTGGATCGGGAGCGCCTGGAGGCGACGGCCTTCGACATCGACGACGCTCACCTGGGCCCGACGTGGAACACGGCGTCCTTCGACGGCAGCAGTCTCAACCGGGAGCTGGTCCGGCTGCCGTCGGGCAACCACACGCTGACGGTTGCCCGGCACCTGAACTACCGTATCCCCACACCGGACAAACGCACCGGTGAGATCTCATGGGAACCGGCGTCCATCGTCCTGGCTAAAGGGACACTGGCCATCGTCGTCACCCCGTAAGCGACTGCACGACAAGCTGCGACAAAACCTGATGCCGGGCGGCTGTCAGCGCAGCCTCTGGCACCGCCCGCAATCAAAACTTGGTGTTCCACTGCGTGCTGACGGTCCCGAAGGCCGATTTGTCCTTGGGATCCTCATACTCGTATTGCAGCGACCAGTTGTTGAAGACCCGGTAACGCAGGCTGAAGTTCGTGATCGGCTGGGCGGCAAAGACCCGGCTGAGGCCCAGCGAGAAGTTCCCGAACAACGGCTTGGACACGGCCACTCGGAAGGCCGGATCGGCCAACGAACTGCCCAGGCCGACGTTGACCTCGTCGAGGGTGAGCAACTGTGCCAGGCGGTCCGTGATCGGATCGAACAGGGCCCGGGTGACCAGCGGGCTCATGTTCCCGGCCAACTTGCCGATGTCGCCGGAGGCGACGTCGCTGATCGCCGAGCTGCTGACGACCCGGTTGATCTCATCGTCACCGAGACCAGCGTCGTTCTTCCACGTGAGCTTGATGTTGCCCCGGGTTTCCAGGTTTTCCAGAAAGGCGGAGAGATGCCCTTCCACCGGGACGGGCCGGCCGTCTGTCGTGCGGGGGTTGGGGATCGAGCCGGTGATCGTCATGTCGAGCTTCGGGTTGATCGGGGAGGCCTGCTGATCAAAGTCGCCCAGGCGTACGTCGACGAAGTCGGCCTTGGCCTGGATGACCTTGAACTGATAGCTCGTCAGGGTCAGCATGCCCTTGTTGCTGAGCAGCGAGCCCCGCACGATGGGCATGTCGGCCATGTTCCGCCAATCGATCGTCACCGTCCCGTGAGGCTGCAGCTCGAAGATCGGCGTGCGCACCCAGAACTCATTGCCCACCTCGACCTTCAGGTTCGAGATGCGCACCGGCGGCGGGGCCGACTTCTTCGTGGTGCTGGCACCGGCACTGACGGTGCTGGCCGTCCCGGTGCTCAGCGAGGTCGTTCCTTTGGCCAGGACGACCTTGCCGCTGATGACGGGATCGGACAGCTCGTTGCGGATCGTCAGGGCGGCGGAGGCCAAGCCGTCGTAGAGCCCGCCCCGGCGGATCGCCACGTCCGTGACGTCGACCCGCAACCCCCAGAAGCCCGGCTCATGGCGCCACGGCAGGTCGATGGAGCCCGAGATCGCCACCTTGCCGCCATTGTAGCGGCCGGTCAGGTTATCCATGCGTACGGCATTCTGGATGCGTGTCCGCCCGGCGCCGATGCCTTCGGCCAAATTCCGGGACGCCGGCACCGATTCATGGGTCAGCAGCACCGTCCCCTGCAGATTGTCGATCGTTTCGCCCAGACCGGGCAGGTAGACACGGCCATCCTTCAGGACGAGCCGCCCGTCCATCTTCGGCTCCTGCGGCGTGCCCGTGAGCGAGAGCGTAAAGAGACCCTTGCCGCTCAGCCATTCCGCCTGCCGGGTGACCAGCGAAATCAGGCCCAGGCTGTCGTCCGTCGCCCGGACCGTGATGTCCATGGGCTGATAGACGGACAGCGGGATCGTCCCCGACAGGCTGGCGTCCTTTTTGCCCTGGCGCAGCAGCAACCGGGTCACGTCGACGACGTTGTTCTCCAGACCGGTCAGCACGTCGAGGACATCGAAGGGCTGGTTGTTCAGCCGGCCGTGGTTCACCGTCAGCGACATGATCGCCTTGGGCCGGGCCGTCGTGCCGGAGACGTCGAGCAGGATGTCCGCCGCCCCGGTGAGCGCATAGCCGTAGGGGGCCATGACCGGCTTCAGCAGCCCCAGATCGATGTCGTCGCCATTCGCCGTCAGGGTCACCTTGCCGCCGTCGACGGCGCCTTTGGCATGCAGGACGCCACCGTTGCCGGACAGCACCGTCAGATCGCTCAGGTCCCAACGGCTGCCGGCCCACTGACCCCGCAGCCGGGCGCTGGCCACGGCGTAATCGTCGACCCGGACGTCGGCCAGGGCGACCGATCCGGTGATGATCGGCGCCTTGACCATGCCCGTGATCCGGACGTAGGCGCTGATCTTGCCGCGGATCGGTACATCGCCGTTGCCAGGGCCGGTACCGGTGCCGACTTCCTGGACCGGCGGATACATCCGGGCGATCGGCATCCAGTAATCCAGGACCGCCAGCACGGGGATGCGTTCCGGCAGGTTGCGGCGCAGGTCCGGGGCGTTGATCACCGCCGGCCGCCGATCCAGCCGGGGCAGCCGATCCGTGACCGGCAGATTGAGCGGCAGCGGTTTGGGCGCCGGCACCGTCCGGGTGAACGTCCGATACTGTTTGATCAGGTTTTCCAGGTTGCCCTGTTCGATGCGGGCCTGCAGACCCAGGCGGGGACTGGGCCCGGCCAGCCCGACGTCGCCACTGAGCAGGAGTTTTTCTTCGCCCCGCTGCCAGAGACCCTCCACGACCTTCAGGTTGTCGCCGGCCAGGCGCACGTGGATGCGCCCCGCCCCGAGATCGGCCTCGTGGACGGACATCGTGCCGATACGCAGCTTGGCCTCTCCGGACCAGCCGCCGGCATGGCGGATGTTGCCGTCCGTGTGGCCCGTGCCCCGCTGCACGTCCGTCGCCGGCAGCCAGGCGGCGACGTTCACCACGTCACCCTGCCAGCTGAGGCGCAGCGGCGGCACGCCGATCGGGTTCTTGGCCATCAGCCCCAGGCTGGCAAATTTCAACCGGTCCGGCCCGGCCCGCCAGTTGCCGTCCAGATGCCAGGCGCCACGTTCCCAGCCCCACCGGTGGTCGGCATTGGCGACGGGCCGGTCCCGCATGGACAGGCCGGCGACCGTCATCGTGCCATTGGCGACAAAGGCCCGCCAGTCCGCCGTCCCGGCCTGGCGGGACGCCCTGACGGCCCCCTGCAGACCGAGGCCCCCGCCGTTGATGTCCGGTACCCAGGGCCGCAGCACCGTCGCCGGCACGTTGGCGATCACGACCTCGCCAGCGAGGCGATCGCCTCCCCAGCGGGCGTCCACGGCCAACGTCCCGGTCGACAGCGAGCCCGTCAGGCGGGCTTGTCCCCGATCGACCGTGCCACCGCCGGAAATCCGGATATCCCGCAGGGGTGGCAGGTGCGAAGGCAGCCCGTAGTCCCCTGTGACGTCCGCCGTGATCGTCAGGGCGTTCGGGGCCCCGGCGAGCCGGATGTGCCCGTTGATCGTGTCGCTGCCGCCCTTCAGGCCAGGAATCAACGATTTCAGGCCGATCTGCTGCATGTCGGCATCCACCGTCATCCGCACGGGGCCTTTCCAGGTGACGGCCACACGCGTCTGCACGGTGCCGCCGCCGAAAGTGGTCCGGGGATCGAGGGTGATCCCCGTCTCGGTCAACCGGAAGGTGCCGGTCGTGCGGCCCGTCGTGTAGGGCCCGAAGCCCAAGCCACGCCCACCCAGGTTGCCCGTCATCTCAAAGCGTTCGCCACGCAGTTTGGCCGTCAGGGTGGCCACGCCCGTCAACGGCTGGGACTCCAGGCCGGGGATCGCTTTGGCCAGCTTGGCCACGGCCAGCTCATCACCCTGTGCCGTCAGGTCGTAAAACAGTTTCGGTTTCCAGCGGACCGACCCTTTCACCCGTACGGGCTGATCGGCCAGCCTGGCCTCCAGCGCATCAAAGGCGACCATTGCCTCCGTCATCCGGAAGCGGCCTTTGCCCGTCAGGGGCCCCCGCCACTGGGCACTGCGCAGCGTCGTGTCGATGAGACCCGTCGCCCGTAACGACAGGGATTTTTCGCCCCATTTCAGCCATTGCGCCTTCGCCGATCCGTCCAGCTGGCCCTTGACGACGCGGATGGGCAGTTTGGGGCTGTAAGCGAGGAAAGGCAGGGCGTTCAGCTTGTCGAAAGACAGGTCGGCACTGCCGTCACCCGTCTTCAGATCAGCCGACGCCTTGGCGATCAGGGTGCCGCCGCTCACGGTGCCGGCGGTCTTGAGGCTCAGGTGCCGCAGATCCCCCAGCGTCGCGTCGCCCTGCGGCAACTGGGTGGCCACGTGGATTTTGGCTTTTTCGTCATCCCAGTCGACGGTGCCCTGTTCCCAGCGCACGGCGATGTCGGGCCCATGGGGGTACTCGCCCGGCGGGGCATTGGGGTCCTTGGGCTTCGGGGCAAAGCCGAATTTGCCCGTTTTGTCGAGGCGCAGATTCACGTGTGGGTGCATCAGCACCGCTTCGATGGGAATTTTTTCACCGAGCAGGGCGTAGATGGCCCGCCAGCGCAATTCGATGCGGTCGGCGCCGACAAAGGTGGCGTCGGGCCGGGACGGGCTTTCGGCCATCGTGAACCCGGAAAAGACCGCTTCCTGCCGGAAGAGTCCCAGGGTCACGGACTCGATGCGGCCGAGACGGACCGGCACACCGATGGCTTTGCTGAGGTACGTGGCAATCTGCGGGCGGAAGCCTTCCAGCAGAAATGCGGGCGGATGCCGAATGACCAACAGCAGGGCGATGACGATGGCCAGCACGGCAAACCGTTTCGGCAGGCGGAACCGAGGGCTCGCCGGGCTGGGCGAAACCTCGGGGGGCGCATCGGTGGGCGGCGGCGCATCCGGTGGCGCCGAAGCTGCCGGGGTCAAATCGTCGGACATTCTTAACAGTTTAGCCGGAGACAGGCCCAGTCATGAGCAGGTTTCCACAGCCCCAACAACAAAAAGCCCGCCGCCGGTCCCACATGGGGTCGGCAGCGGACCAGTCGGCTGCGGCTAGAAGCCGTACGACAGCTTCAGTCCAGCGCCGGGACCGCCCACCGCGGCCGGCCGGGTCGTCAGCAGGTAATTGCCGGTGGCCTCGATGGCAAACCGCGGCGTCACCTGATAACCGAGAGTCAGACGGGGGTCGGCGACAAAGAAGCCGTTGAAGTTCTGGAAGTCGACCGTCTGAGTGATGCCGACGTTCATGCCGCCGCCGAGGAGCACGCCCGCCGTCACCCGCATCCGGCCGAAGCGGAAGGTGTTCTGGGCGATCCAGCCCATGTAGCCGAGGTTGCGGGTCACGGTCTGGTCGGCAACGTCCTGGCCCAGGGTCGCCCCCATGCCCATCTTCGGATTCCAGAACATCCCGTGGGTCGGCTTGCCGAACAGGTGCTCCATGGAGACCATCATGTAACCGTTGCCGGTGGGCGCGTTCGCCTGATAGTTGACGCCAAAATGGGACTCCCGGCCCATGGCACCATGCCGCCAGCCGGAATGCAGCGTACGATCACTGTCACCCGTCCGGATCTCGTGGATCTCGACCCGACGCTCGACCTGGCCGTGGGTGTCGGGTTTCGCACAACAGGCCGCGTCCGGCTTGGCGCAGCAGGTCATGCCGTCCTTGGCGCATTGCTCATGGCCCTTGGCCTTGGGATCGCAGGCGGCACCCGCCGGGGATTTGGCACCCATCTTGGCGCAGCCGGCACCGCATTTGTCGTGGTTGGGGCCGCACTTGCCGACCGTGTTGCACTCCTTATCGGCGGCGCAGTCGTGGCCGTTGCAAGTCGCGGGCTTGCCGGTCTCGTGGGCGAGGGCCGGCGCCGCCAGGGTGAGGGTGACCGCTGAGGCCGCCAGAACCAAAAGCATCGGTGAGTGCCGCATGATGTCCTCTTTCAATGGGTCGGATCGTCCGGCTGTCCCGACGGGAACGGCCGACGGGGTGCAACGGATACGGACGGGACGCCTGAGTGATGTGCCCATTGTCCTGCCGCATCCTCCGTTCGTCAAAGCCTGCCCGAGAGGGGCCCGAGACCCGCCGTCGTAGGGTCGGGCTACCGCTGTTTCGGATTGGCAAACCGCCGCAGCAGCGGCATCGCCCCCAGGGCTCCGCCCGGACGACGGCCAGCACGGCCCCGCCAAAAGCGCCCATCACCCTGCCGGAGGTCAGGTCGCTGCCGGCCAAAAACAGGTTTTTGATCGGGGTACGGGGCCGCAGACAGGGATTGCCGAACCGTTTGGGCGTCGGCTCCAGCCCATAGATCGCCCCATCGGTCGCCCGGGTGAAGAGGGCCGTCGTCAACGGGGCCGACAGTGCGACATCAGCGATCATCGGGGCGAGGGCCGGCATGTGGCGCAACCGCTGTTGCAGCCGCCGATCCGTCAACTCGACCTGCAACCGCTCATGGTCGGCGCCACGGTGCATCCAGCGGCGGATTGTGCGGAAACCTCGCCGACGGCGTGGACGCCCACGTCCCAGGTCCAGCCGTGCCGCCGAAAGGTGTGCGTCATTCCGCCGGGCACATGGTGCGGCTCCAGCCCGAGGAGCCGCCTGCCCAACTGGGACAGCATGGCAGCGGTGGTCATGCCACCCATGCCGGACCCGATGACGGGGTCATTCTGTATGCTT
>JACMPN010000503.1 GCA_014377495.1 Candidatus Sericytochromatia bacterium | reverse complement strand
GGCGCGGCGGCGGACGACCGCTTGACCTGGCTGACTCCCTCTGGCCAAGTGGATGCTCCCCAGCTGTTGGGCGCCCACACAGGCGAGTCCCTAGAGATGGCGCACGACACGCCACTGCCGGTATCGCAGGCAAAACGGCAACGGAGAGGCGGTTGGCGGCTCCTTGAAGCGGACGAAATGACCACCGGGGAAGGCGTGGCGATCTCGGACATTCCGGAGTCCGAGCCCGTGGCAGACACAGACCTTCCGGAACCGTTGGCCTCAGATGCCACTGAATTGGCGCTGTCAGAACCTGCCGACATGCCGGACGTGGATCCATCGACCGCCGCACGGCACGACCTGTCCATCCACGAGCTTGCGGCACCGGCGACGATGGCCGTGCCGGGGCCCGAGCGTGACCGGAGCGAGCCAATAATCCAAAACGATCACGAGCCGTCACCCGGTTCAGTTGCGATCCCGACCGCCAATGACGCCGGGGACAGCCGTCTGCCGACAGCAACGAAGGCCCCGACTCCGGACAGAACGGCAACGTCCCAGGCCCCGGAGCGGGCTACAGGGGCGGCACCGCCGGCACGCAACGAGTCGATTCTCAGCACCTTGGCACGGCAGCGCCAGACCCATGACCGCCTCCGCCAAAACCTGCGGGACCTGCGTGAGAACCGGGTCAAGCTGCAGGACGCCCTGTCCGAACTGCAGCAGGACTACCCGGAGCGGTTCGAGCGGATGGCGGCTGGTGAGTCCCCCAAGGGGGCCCGGCAGGCGACTGAGAGTCAAAAGCCGGCCAGCTGGACCCTGCTGGGTCACTTGCAGTCACTGGGCCACGGCTACTGGGAATGGAGTGCCGCGGACGGTGCAGGACCAAGCGTTCGCCTGAACTGAAATCAAGACCAATCCAAGTCGCAGACTGCACCTGCCCCCTCACAATTGTGTCACGCTTGCCAAAAACGGTGATGCGAGCGATCCTTAGTGAGGATCGAGGCCGTGAGGATGCGGCGCGCCGCTCGGTGTCGAGCGGGATTGCCCATTCCTCGGCTGGGTCAGAACGCACCCGCGCCAGCCGGCGGAATATGGAGAAGACTGTGATTGATTTCAGCCTCAGTGAGGAACAGAAGGGCCTGCAGAAACTGGCCCACGATTTCGCCGAGAAGGAAATCCGGCCTCGTGCTGCCCATCATGACGAGACGGGTGAATATCCCTGGGAAATCATCAAGAAGGCCCACGAAATCGGCCTGATGAACACCCACATCCCCGAGGAATACGGCGGTTTGGGCCTTGGGGTAATGGATAGCTGCCTGATCGCCGAAGAGATCGCCTGGGGCTGCAGCGGCATCGGTACGGCCATGGAAGCCAACGGCCTGGCACAGGCGCCGATCATCGTCGCCGGCAACGATGACCAAAAAAAGCGGTTCCTCGCTCCGATGATCGACTCGCCCCTGCTCGCCGCCTACTGCGTGACCGAGCCCGGCGCCGGGTCCGACGTTGCCGGCATCCGCACGACCGCCAAGAAGGTCGGCGACGATTACATCATCAACGGCGCCAAGATGTGGATCACCAACGCCGGTGTGGCCAACTGGTACTTCGTTCTGGCCTACACCGACATCAACCTCGGCACCAAGGGCATGTCCGGCTTCTTGGTGCCGGCAGACTCTCCTGGCATCGAGGTCGGCAAGAAAGAGCAGAACCTCGGCCAACGGGCTTCCGACACTCGGGGCATGACCTTTACCGACGTCAAGGTGCCCGCTGCCAATCTGCTCGGCAAAGAAGGCGACGGCTTCAAAATCGCCATGGCCGCCTTCGACCACACCCGTCCGCCGGTTGCTGCAGCCGCCACGGGTCTGGCCCGGGCCGCTATGGAGCACTCGATCCGTTACGCCATGGAGCGGAACACGTTCGGCGTGCCCATCGCCATGCATGAAGGCGTCAGCTTCATCATCGCCGACATGGCGAAAGATATCGAAGCTGGTCGCCTGCTGACCTGGAAAGCGGCTTGGACCATCGACCAAGGCAAGCGCAACACCAAGTTCGCCGCCTCGGCCAAGGTGTTCACCGCTGATATGGCGATGCGGGTTGCCACGGACGCCGTCCAGGTGTTCGGCGGTTACGGTTACTCCAAGGAGTATCCGGTCGAAAAGCTGATGCGGGACGCCAAGATTTTCCAGATCTACGAAGGCACCAGCCAGATCCAGCGCTTGATCATCGCCAAGGAGCTGTTCCTGCGCAACCAATAGATCATTGATCTGAAAAGCCGGGGTCCATGATGGGCCCCGGCTTTTACTTGGTGCACCTGTCACCGACGGTGATGCCGTCCAACCCCAGCACGGGTGACATCTCCGCTCCCGGTCTTGGTACATGTCCCCGTGGCGTCAGGCAAACAGACGCAGCATGGCGTCTGCGTGGATGACCCACGAGATTGCCGCAGAGTCGGGGTGTCGGCGAGCAGGCTGCCTCATCCGGGGATGGGTCGACACCCAGCCCATCCAATCAGCAGGACGCCCGCACCTCCCCAGTTGGGGCGGGCGTCCTGCTGCCATGCCAGCTTAGGGAGTTGGGGAACCCGCCGCTTCCAACAACCGGTTGGCATGCTGGGTATGGGCGATGGCCTCATCGGTGCGACCCAGCTTGTTCAGGGCCCGACCGAGATCGGCATGGGCCTGGGCATCTTCCGGCGACACGACGACCACTTGGCCGAACGCCTCGGCCGCCTCCTCATGTTCGCCCAGCTTGTCCAAAGCCACCCCCAGGTTGTAGAGGGCGCGGGGGTGCCGTGGCGCCTGGATCAGGGCTGCCTTGAAACGGGCCAGCGCCTTGTCGAAATGACCAAGCGAGCCCAAGGCGATGCCCCAGTCGATGAGTACCTGGACGTTCGCCCCGTCCAGCTCGTATGACCGCCGGAAAAACCGCAGGGCATCAGCACCCCGCTTCAGCTGCATCAAAGCCAGGCCCAGGTAGTGATATGCGACGCTGCTGCGGGGATCGAGGCCGATCACCGCTTCGAGGTGGCTGAGCGCCTCCTGCCAGGCGCCGCCCTGGGCCAGAGCGATGCCCCAGCGCAGGTGGACCTCCGTCGGGTGGGGATGGGCGGCCAAGGCCTGGCCGAACTGCACGGACGCAGCCGCCAGGTTGCCCAACCGGGCATGCAGGCTGGCCAGGCTGAGCCGGGCCGCCGTGTACATGGGATGGAGCATCAAGAGGCGTTCGTAGAGACCGATAGACTCATCGAAGCGGCAGAGATCCTCTTTGGCCTGGGCCCAACGGTAAATCGCTTCCGGGTACTCGTCGTCCAGCTCGTTGGCCCGTTCGAACAACGGCAGGGCAGCTTCCCATTCACCCATCTGGCCCAACTGATGGCCCCATTGGGTCATATTGGCGGCCGTGGGCTCCAAGTTGACGGAATGCTCTGTAGCCTCGATGGCCTCCCGCATCCGCCCCTGTTGCTCCAGGGCTTTGCCGTAACGGCGCCAGAGCTCGCTATCATCGTCCGCTTGATCCAGGGCCTGTTTGTAGGCCGTGACCGCCAGTCCCCAGACACCGACATCCCCGAGGATGTCGCCGGCCAGGGCCCAACAGGCAGGGGCGTCATCGTCACTGGCGGGCTGCAGAATGTTGACGGCATCCTGTGGCCGGCCGAGATCCCGGTAGATGGTGCCCAGCCAATAGGAGGCGGCCCCACAGCCGGGCTCTGCTGCCAGGACTCCGTTCCAGAGCACGATGGCCTCGTCGGTCTCGCCCAACAGCGTATGGCAGCGGGCCAGGTTGAAACGTGCTTCTGCCGTGTCACTGCTGGTATACCAGTCGCGGGCGGTCTCCAGGTTTTCGAGGCTCTCCCAGGCAAGGCCCTGCCAGATGGCGCTCGTGTCGGCCAGACTCTGCAAAGCCCCCCAGGTCGTCAGGGCCTGTTCCGCTTCGCCGGCATGCAGGGCGATCAGGCCCTGAGCAAAGACACCCAGCTCTTCCCACGCGTCGACCGGCAGCTCGGGCAGTGCCAGCGCCTGAGGCTGCCGTGGGGGCCAGGGCAGCTCCGCCAGCCAGGGCATATCGGCAATCATCAGGCAACCGATGTCGTCTTTCGGGCGCCAGACCATCAGCGAGGCATCGCTGTCCGCAAAGACGTCCCAGGCATCGGCCAACTCGCCACCCGCTTTCACGGTGCGGGCATGCAGGTCGTCACCCAGGCCACGGATCAGGCGCTTTTGGCGCTTGCCGGCCTGAGGACCCGCAATTGCCAGGAGGATGTCCGCCGCAGCCGCCTGCGAGCGCCGGCTGATGATCAGCAGGGCGATGGCACCGGCGACCAGGAGGCCGGCCACACCGGCCAGCAGGGCCAGGGTTGTCCGATGCGGCAACCGCTGCCAGCCCATCTGCTCGGCCGCCACGGTATAACCCAGGAAGCCCGCCCAGCAAAGGCTGAGCGCCAGCAAGAACACACGAAGCAACTGACCGGCAAGCGACACGACCGCGACCTTTCGGTGATGAAGACCAGACCCGAAGGCAAGCCGACACCCGATAACCAGCCGCTACACAGTTCGACGGCAGAATCCAGGTATCAGGCCCATTATCCCCAAGTTCGGCACAACGCTGCAAGTACGTACGACACCAGGCGAAAGCTCGCTACCCGCCGGCCATCGCCGCCGGTCAAGACGGCGTCGGCCGGCCAGGAGGACATTGCGGGCCACGGCGCCGCCCCTCTTCTAAGATGACTGTGCATCGTAGCGACGTGGGAGGAGCGTGATGTCAGGCTTATATGACCGCACTGACGCCAGCACGGCCGAGGGCTACAAGTGCGCCAAGTGTGGCGCCGCTTTCACGATGGAAGAGCCCAACTGTCCCGTCTGTGGTTTCGCCTGCACCCCGGATACCTGTCAGATCATCGCCGTCTCCAAAGAGGGCTTCTGACCCAAACGGTAACCGGGGGGCGGTCACCCCTGAGAGACGCCCGCGGGGGCCGCTGTGGCTT
>JACMPN010000502.1 GCA_014377495.1 Candidatus Sericytochromatia bacterium | reverse complement strand
CGGGGGGTGGGGGGGGGGGGCCCGCCGCTACCGCAAGATGCTCGGCGGCGGGATGCGCCAGGCAGGCGTCCTGGCGGCCACGGGCCTCGTCGCCGTGACGACCATGGTCGAGCGTCTGGCCGACGATCACCGGTCAGCCCAGGCGTTGGCCCAGGCCCTGGCAACACTGCCCGGCATCGTGTTGGATCCGGCCACGGTGGAGACGAACATCCTCGTCTTTGAACTGGCCGCCGGCCTCGACCCGGTCGCCTTCAAAGCGGAACTGCTGAAAGCGGGCCTGAAAATCACCAATTTTGGCCCCACCCGGCTGCGGATGGTCACCCACCACGGGGTCGAAGCCGCTGACGTGGCGCTGGTGGTGGAGACCGTTTCGGCGGTGCTGGCCAAACTGCATCGCCTGTAAGCGGCGGACATGCCGTCATGTGGCGGTAACATACGACTCATGCCCCGTGACCTGCGGGCGCCTGTGACCCGAGGAGGGATCGACAATGGCCTACGGTGGTGGTGGCAAAAAAAACTTTGCGGCAGCCTTTGAAGCCGCCTTCAAACCGGCACCGGAAGCCGACCAGGGCAAGGGCGCCGGTGACCTGCTGGGGGCCCGGGCCAAGGCCAAGGACCTGTCGATTGCCGCACCCGAACTGGGCCCCGTCTACGTCATCAAGACCGACTACGGCTTTGACGTCACCCGTGAACCCGACGCCACCGCCAAGCGTGTGGCGTGTTTCGAAAAAGGCCAACCCACGGCCTAGTCACATGGGGTGCAGGTCGGCGGTCTCAGGGCCCGGGGTGTGTTGATCCGGCGGGTGCTACGCCGGCAACAACGCCGGTAACGACCCCCAGCGCCGTCCCGGCCACGGCCGCCACGATGACGATCGCCGTCCCCGTCGTGCCTGTGGAAACCCCGATCGCCGCTGCGGTCATCCCGGCCGTCACGCCCACGGCGGCCGTCGTCGTCGCCACGGCCATGCCCGTCGTCGCTGCCGTCGTCACGACTGCCGCGCCGAGGGCGGCACCACTGGTCACGGTCGCCAGGATCACGGGGATGGCTGCCATGGCGCAGATGCGGGAGGTGAAGCGGGCAACCAGACCGGCGCCGGCATTGAGCCGGTCACGTGTGGCAGGGGACTCGGTGGGCGTGATCAGGTGCAGCGGCCCAGTTGAATAGGCCTGCGTGAGCATAACGGTCATGCGTCGTTCCCCCTTTTTTACAACGGGTCAGTCGTCGTCGATTTCTATCGTGCTGGTGAACAAGCTGTTATCGGTTTATCCGAGGTTTAACCTTGGCTGAATTCGGGGTTTACGTTGCGGCCTGGCAACGGGGCAAACGCGTTGGCTGCCTCATGGGGCCATCCGCTAGACGGCCGCGAGTCCGACCTGACCGTTGGCCTGCCGCTCGCCACGCCGGTAGGCGCCGGGCGCCACGCCGAGTTGACGCTTGAAGGCCTTGCTGAAGGCGGCCTCGGCTTCGTACCCGACCCGGGTGGCCACATCGGCGACACTGCGGTCCCCGGCGCGGAGGAAGCTGGCAGCCTTTTGCATCCGCCAACGGGTCAGGTACTGCAACGGCGGTTCGCCCACCGCGTCGGTGAAGCGGGCGGAAAAGGTGGAACGGGACAGCCCCACCCGATCGGCGAGGGCCGCCACCGTCCAGGCGGCCTCGGGCTGTTGGTGCATCAGGTCCAGCGCTGGCTTGATCAGTGGATCGGCGAGGGCCCGCAGCCAGCCGGCGCCGCCATCCGCCGCACTCGCCAGGTAAGCCCGCACGATCTGGATGAAAAAGACGTGGGACAGGTGGGCGATGACGATGGAGGCCCCGGGCCGGCCGGCCGTGGCTTCACAGGCGACGAACTGCAGCGTCTGATCCAGCCAGGGCACGGCCCGGCCGTTTTCGGCCCGGATATGGATGATCGGCGGCAAGGCCAGAGCCTGAAGAGGATGTTTCCATGGACCTGCGCACGCACGTTCCCCGTAGCCCCTTTGCCGAACTGCACGGCTATGCCTGGTTGCCCCGCATGATCGACAAGGCCCGGGCTACGGCGGCCGGCACCAGCGGCGACTATCAGTTCAACTGCCCGATGGACCAGAAATTCCTGGCGTTTTACGGCCTGCAGGCCTGGGCCCTCTTCGGCGTCATTGCCGGTGGGGCCAGTGACGCCCGCATCGCCCGCTATGTGGCCCGGAACGCCACGGCCCACGGCTTGCGGGCCGAGGCCGGCTTTCGGCAGCAATTCCTGTGGACGGCGCCTTCCGGCAGCGAAGCCCGGGCGCACCGGAAGGAAGTGGCCGAATCCCGGGCGCCGGGCCAACGGGACCTGATCAGCTTTGCCCAGTTGATCGCCCTCGAAGAAGGTCACCCCCTCCCGATACTGGCCGCCTGATCCAGCCGGTTGCGATGGCCGTCGTTTTTGTCCGTCCGTCAGCGGGTATAAAAGGGTCAGTAGCTGTTCGGATTGAGGGAAACCATGTCATCTGGCGCAATCAGGCCCACCGATCCATCCGTGGCCGTCACCGCCGCCCAACCAACGGCCACGACGATCGCCCGGTCCCCGGGTGTCGCCATGGCCGGTCTCAAGCTCGGTACCGACGCCGTGTCGCCCGGGGCCAAGGCAGGTGGGGCGACGCCGGTGCTCCCGTTGGCTACTCCGAAGGAGCGACCTGTCGCCCGCCTCGGTTCCTTGATCGCCTCCGGGACGTCGATTGTCACCGGGGCCCGGGTATTGCGTATCACGCAGCCGCTCCGCCTGATCAGCCAAGACCTCCATTCGGCCGGCAATAGCGTTGCCTCTGCCTCGATCGCCCATCAGATCAGCATCAAGCGGATCGGTTACGCGACCAAAGACGTGACTGACCAACAAGCGCAGCTGCTGGAGACGGAAACGGCAATCAAGCGGTTTGATGCTCTCGCAGTTTCACGGCCCGACACGCCATCGTCGACAAGCGACATGATGCGACAGAAGCTGCACGTGGCGGATCTGCCGAAGACCCGCCAAGGCCAATTGAAGGGCCTGGAATATTACAAAGGGCAATTGGCGGTGGAGAAGACTCAACTGCGAGCGACCGGTCAACGCCTGACCAATGTCCGGGCCCGGGTCGATCTGTATCAGTCCCAAAAGGCCCAGCTGATCCGCTCATCGGCCAGTCCGGTGATCGGGCTGATGGCTATTGTGGGCGGCTCACTGGAAAGCGCCACGGCCGTCTCCCAATTCCGCAAGGGCGAGGTCCGCTCCGGGGTGGCCCACAGCCTTGCGGCGATGGGCCAGTATGCGCTCGCTGTTCCCCAGTTGGCGATGGGCACCGTCGTCCGCAACGTCCCGAAGCTGGCCCCCCAGATGATGCGCCTCGGTGTCGTCGGTGCCGTGGTCGCCACGACCGGGGCCGTGGCCACGCTCTTTACGGATTAGCCGCCGCTGCGGCCTGTCTGCCGTGTGCTTTCCTGGCGGCCAGACTGCGAGACCATGGCAGGCCTTGCCGCGCCTGGGTTTTGGACCGTCCACGTTGGTGGCCGGGTCTCCGCTTGGCGGCGTTGGCCCGGCGTGAAGCGGCCAAGGCGCCGTCGATCCACGGTTTCAGCTCACCGAGATCCGTCACGTCCGGCACCCGGTGATACGACATACTCATCTGCTTGCCCTTGGCATCGTAGGTAAATGGTAGCAGCCCTGGCGCCACGAACTGCGCCCGGTTGCCATCGTCCACTTTCAGGTAGAAGACGTCGGCGACGATCAGCCCGAAAATCAGCCCCTCGGAATAGACCCCGTAGCCGCCGAACATGGCCCGGGCATTGACGGGCACTGAGGCGGGTGACAAGGGCGTCGACGAAGGGCGTGGCTGAGAGACTATCTCAATCAACGATCGGTCGCCTGGCATCGCATGGCTGCGCCAGGACTGCGTTACAGTGTCTCACCGTACTACCCCGTACGCTTCGTCACTGTGCCTTGCCTGGCATTGCCCTACGGCGCCAGGCTCGGTCTCGTTGATTGAGATAGTCTCTTAGGGCATGGTCTCCAACAGAGCCGGGTCAATCGGACGGTGATCCGGCACCTGGCCGGGTTGGGCGGCGTTACTCGATGCGGCGGATGCTGTTGTTGCCCGTGTCGGCCACATAGAGCCGACCGTCCGTGTCGACGTTGATGCCGGTCGGGTTGGCAAAACGGGCCGTGCCGCCTTTGGCGTTCTGGTCGTCGGCCGCATGGGTGCCTGCCAGCGTGCTGACGATGCCGGCGGCACTGATGATGCGGATGGCGTTGTTGCCGGAGTCGGCGACATAGAGTGTGTTGTTCCGGTCGATGCTGACGTCGCTGGGCGTGGCGAATTGGGCCCGGGCCACAGGACCATTGATCATCCCCCAGCCGCTGCCGGCGATCGTCGTCACTCTGCCATTCGGCAGGATCTTGCGGATGCGGTTGTTGCCCGTGTCGGCCACATAGACGATGCCCGCCCCGTCGACGTCAATCCCTTCTGGCCGGGGGAACTTGGCTGCCTCACCCACGCCGTCTTCGAATCCCAGGGTGCTGCCGGTCAGGGTGCTGTCCATGCCGTCCGGCGTGATCTTGCGGACGCAGTGGTTCCCGGCATCAGCGACGTAGAGGTTGCCCTGCGAGTCCAGGGTGACGCTTTTAGGGTCGTTGAACTCCGCCTGGTCGAGCTTGCCGTCACGGTCTCCGGCATGTCCTCCGGCGAGAGTCGAGGTCACCCCGTCGAGGGTGATCTTGCGGATGGCATGGTTGGCCGAGTCGGCGACGTACAGGTTGCCGAACCGGTCGGCCGTGATCCCGGTCGGGCGGTTGAAGCGGGCTGCCCCCATGCGGCCATCGGCAAAGCCGGGCGCGACCTCCTTGATGCCGTCATGCATGTGATGATCGATCCCGGCAATGGTCTGCACTTCCTGCTGGGGGTTGATACCCCGGATGGCGTGGTTGGAGGAATCGGCCACGACAACCATGCCGTCGGATCGCATGGCTACGCCTTTCGGGCTGTTGAAGGCGGCCGTATTCCCGTGGTGGTCGATGTACCCCTTGAGCACGCCGCCGGCCAGGGTCGACACCTTGCCGAGGAGCGCCCGAGAGAGCGTCCGCACTGCCGCCAACTGCTCCGGGGCGATATTGGCCGCAGCGGGTAAGGGTGGCAGGATCAACGCTGTCATCAGGGCAAGGACGGCCAGTTTAGGTAGGTTCGGACCTGGGGACAGCATGAAAAGCTCCAAGGACAGGGTGGGAATCAGGGTCGGGACTGCGCTCACCATAACGCAACTCAGCGTTGGCTGGCAGTCGCTTTGCGAGCACTTGGTTTGGTACCGGCCGGTGCGAGTCGGTCAGGCGTCGGCCGCTGTCCTGGCGGTTGGCGCTGCCGGTTCGGCCAGCAGGATCTGCAGGGATGCCGGCAACGGGTGCTTGCGGTGGTAACGGCTGCGCCCCTGCAGGAACGGCCATGGCGTCGGCCTGCCGACCATCACTTCCAGGCGGCAGCGATCGGCACGCTCGGCCACCACGGCGGCCATCACCGTCCGCGGTCCGCCTTTGTGGGTGATCTCGTCCCACCAGTAGCCGCCGTTGGTATCACGGCGGTCAGACAGGTGGGTCAGGACGGTGGCGACCTCGGCGGCGGGCCGGGCCAGGATGTGGCTGGTCTGTTGCCAGCGTTGGTCGGCCAGGGGCAGGCGGGCCGGGGCGGCCGTCTGCACTTGGGACTCGCCGACGGCCACCCAGATGTAACCGTCCTGTTCGCGCGTGACAAAGGGCTGCAGCATCGGCCGGGGCGGGGTGGGTCCCTCGTTGGAGGGGATCAGCCGGCAGACGCCCTCGGCATCGAACGCCCAGCCGTGATAGCGGCAGACGATCTGTCCTTGCTGGCAATGTCCCATCGACAATGGCACGCCCCGATGGGGGCAGCGGTCGGGCAGGGTCGCAGGTCGCCCATGGGCGTCACGAAAAAGGACGAGTTCCGTCGCCTCGACGACGACCGCTTTCGGAGCCCGGCCGAGGGCCGACGCCGGGGTGGCGATGCGCCAGAGACTTGTGTTCATCACAGGCCTCCTGAGCGTGTGGACGGTACCATGCGGATAAACCGACCCCTGTCTTAGGTTGATAGTACAACACAGGCATGGACGGCCGTCAGTGTGCTGGCCATACGATGGACAGGCGGGTGGTGGAGGTAGCGGCAGTTTGGCACAGGAACGATCCCTGCCGGTAGCGGCCCCGCTCGCTGTACGGCTGTCCCCCGCCTTGGGGCTGGCGGATCACTGGTATGTGCTGCGGCCGGCCATGCAGGTCGGTTCTGGCCCCGTCGCCGTTGCCATCTGTGGCCGGACGGTGCAACTTTGGCGGACGGTCGGGGGAGCCGTCACGTCCGATGATCCGGACCTGCGCCTCTGTGAGGTGGACGATTACGTCGGGGCCTACATCGGCCACGGGGAGCCGGCAGCGTCGCCCCGCCTGCCGGACCCCGTGCGGGCCGGGTGCCTGCGGGAGCTGCGCACGATCTGGATGCCGGCCGACCACCGGTTGGTCTTGGAAAACTCCCTCGATTTCGCCCACAGCGCCTTCGTCCACCCCTGGTCCCAGCCGAGCTGGCTGCTGCATTTACGCTCCGGACTGCCGGCGTTGCAGACGACCTACCGGACGGATGCGGGCGGATTGTCCGTCCGGGCCCGCTGGGGCCGTTACACGATGTTCGACCATTATTTCAGCCTGCCGGACCGGCTGCGCCTTATCGTGTTGCCGGACAGTCCCTGGCCGTTGGATGTGATCGTCCACCACGTACCCGAGACCGCTGATCGGTCCCGGATGGAGGTGCTGGTGCGGCGTCCGGCCTGGCCGTGGGAATCTGGTGGCGCGCGGTTCCGCACGGGTGATCTCCTGGTCCTGGCGGTGGTCAGCCAGCAGCGGAACACCACTGTGCGGCGGACGCCTACACGCTCATCCTCCGCCGTATGTTGGCGGCGGCCGCTGCAGGTCAGCCTTGGGCCGATCTCAGTCCCGCCGAGCGCACGGTCCTGATCCGGATCTGAATGGGTCATGGGGCACGCCGTAGAGGTGGCGGGCGGGATACCGGTGAGCGATCGCACCCAGAGATTCAACAGGGGTGGCGGTCGAGCGCACACCGTTGGCGGGTGGCGTTCTCACCTCACCCCCCAGCCCCCTCTCCAAAATGGAGAGGGGGAGCCTCAGAGCGTTTCGCTGTTTTTTGGTCGCGCCGCACGGGCGATTCAGCTGTCGGTGCGGTCAGCACGTTTGCTCCAGGGAGGCTGACCGTTTATCGGCGCTCCGCATGCCCCCAACCCAGGCGGTCTTCACGCCACACGGTCGACGGCCACAGTCAGAGGACAAGGGATGCGTGCAGGGTGCCCAAAAACCGCTCGAAAGCATGTTGGCCGGGAGGCCTGAGCGTACCGACCACTCAATGGCCCGCGCGGCGTACCCAACGAACACGGCAACGGGCCAGCGCTCCCCCCTCTCCATTTTGGAGAGGGGGGCTG
>JACMPN010000501.1 GCA_014377495.1 Candidatus Sericytochromatia bacterium | reverse complement strand
TGGGCCTGCAGGACGTGCAGGCGTTCGTCCAGGGACGGTGCCAGATCACCGATGGCCTTCGTGATCCAATCCTCGGCGTGCGAGTTGGCGATTGTCTGTAGCATGGCGATCTGCTGATGGGCCAGGTCTTCGGCTGCCCAGAGTTGACGCACATGTTGCCACCAGGGTCCTTCGCCATCGGCGACGACGGGCGGGTCAAGCACCTCGGTTGAGTGGAACCCATGCTGGTGGATGACACGGAGGAGGATATCCACCCGCATCCGGCTCTGCTCGGCGAATCGGACCATTTGGTGCTTGCGCCGGTCATCCGGCGCCAGCAGGATCGCCGCGTCGTAAGCGTCCTGCGCACGCCGGGCGACTTGGAGACATTCCCTAAGATACGACGCCAAGAACAAGTCAGACATGCAGCCTCCTTTCCCGGCACCCCGCAGGCAGCCTGACAGTGTGTGCCAGGGCCAGCACTGGCCAGCATGCTCAAGCACCTGTCACTTGCCGGAGGTGCGGCAGTTGGCTAGCGACTGTCGTGGCGATGCTTGTTTGATCGGGGGCGGTTGTTGTAAACTCGTTGCAACACATGGATGTGTTGTTCCAAAAAGTCCAACGGAGGGGGCTATGTCCCGTACGAGTGCGCGCAAGCGCCGTCCGGAACGCCGGCGCTATTTGCCAGTCGTTCCATGCTGATTCAAGCGGGTGCTTTGCGCCGCGTCCATCAGATTGACACCAATACCAATCAGCTTCAACGCGCCCTGAGCCGTTTGGCATCTGGCACCCGCATTGAGCGGGCGGCGGACGATGCCGCCGGCCTGGCCATTGCCAGTGGTCTGAAGACGCAGATGATGGGCGGCGCCCAGGCCAACGCCAACGTCCAGGACGGGATCAATTACATCCAGACGGCGGATGCCGGTATGGGCGAAGTGATCAACGTGCTGCACCGGATGCGTGAGCTGTCGGTCCAGGCGGCTAACGACACGTACACGGACAGCGACAGGCAGAAGATCCAGGCCGAAGTCATCACGTTGCGCGAATCCCTGAACACCATTCCCAGGGAGACGACCTTCAACGGCATCCAGCCACTGGTCATGAGCCAGGAAGAAGTGGCCAAGCTGGCGACGGTCCCCGGCAACCAACTGGACGTCCAGTTGGTCATTGATGGTCAATCCGACTTGGCGATGCAGGTCGGTTTCCTGAATCTGATGGCCACCTTTCAGGCGGTGCGGGCTAACCTCAATGCCCGGAATGTGGACCTGTCGATGGGCATTGCGATCTCGGGGTTCAACCAACCCGGCCCGGCCATCGGTAACAGCGTCCTCGTCGACAATGTCGATGGCGTGCGCCTGTTGCAGGCGGCCAACACGTCGCAAATCACGATGAAGGAATGGTTGTTTTACACGATTGGTCCATCTCAGTACGACACAAACCCCAATCCCCCGTTCACCCCGATCATCGTCGGGCCGGGCCGGTTCAACACCCGTCAGGACAACTACAACGCCATCGTGCAATCGAGCGGGATCGCCGGCACGGATACGCTGGCGGGCACGTCCGAAGCAGGCGGGGTCAATGCCACGGTCAATCCCCTGGCGCCGGCGCCGGGCCCGGTGGCCCCCGGTTACGCGACGACGAGCCCGACGACGTCCGACTCGATGGCCCGTCGGGCCGGCGTGGATTTTTTCCAGGTGCTCCTGACCACGCATGCGCCGGGAACTTTGGCCACGCCGGGCGCTCCGATTGCGGCAGGCGCTGCAGCCGTGCGCGAAGCGGCGACTGCGGCGATCCTCAGCACCGATAGCGACCTGCATATGGTGGTCGGTACGCCCGGTGGGGCAGGCGGGGCTGTCGCCGGCAGCTACGACCAGATCGTTACCGCAACCAACGGCTTCTTTTTCGACATGAATGCAACCACGCCGGCCGATTTCATCGCCTTGGCCGACCAATTCGAATCGCTGATCAAACCGATTCCCGATGACGACCCGACCGAGGTGGTTTACAACTACGACAAGCGGATCCAGGCCGGTGCCAACGAAGGTCAGCATCTCGGCGTCGTCCACCCGCACATCACGGCGCGGGCGTTGGGCCTCGAAGCTGCGGATCTGACCACCCAAGGCAATGCCGGCCGCCTGATCGGCAAGGTCGACAAGGCCATGGGCGACATGCTGGTGATCCGGGCCAAGCTTGGCGCCGCCCAGAATCGGCTCACCCACGCCAGCAGTAATCTTGAGGTGGCTTACGAAAATCAGGCCACATCCTTCAGCCGGATCAACGATACGGACTTTGCGGCGGAGACGGCCAACCTGACCAAGCGGCAGATTCTGGCCCAGGCGGCGATCTCATTGCACGCCCAGGCGCTGCCACTGGAGAATAGCCTCTGGTCGAACGTGCGTCAGCTGATCCTGTCCGGCTGATGAGCGCCGTTACGGAAAACATCCGCCTGATTGCAAGCGGCTGTTTTCGCGGCCGGGGGTGATGGGCAGCGTCGGATAGCGCTACTCGAACGACATCCGGTACAAGGGCGTCAGGGTGGCAAAGGTCTGTTCGATCGTCGCCAGCAGCGTGTCGCCGTCGGCGAGGATGGTATTGTCCCGCTGCACGTCCAAGCCGCAGAGCACCTCGCCCTTCTGGATCCTGATGGCCCGTTCCAGGCCCAGTTGCCAGCCGGCGGCTTTCATACTGCCCAGTGTGGCCGTCTCGGGTCGACAATGATCCCAGGACCAGGTGAAATCCTTGGGCAGTTGCTTGGCGACCTTCGGGTTGGCGAGCAGGTTGCGGGCGACGACGGCCTTGTTGGGCGATTCGTAAATCGCGCAATACCGGATAAACAGGTAGGTGTTCCACAACCCGACCTGGAAGTGGGGCAACGCTTTGTAGCCGCGGGCACTGGTCGAAAACGCCACCCAAGTGTCCTCCGGTGGGTTGACTGTGCGCCGGGCATGGCGGGCCACATGCGGGAAGACTGGTTGCCCGATCATGTCGGCCAGTTTGGGGGTCATGGCGACGCCGATTTCGGTCAACCGGGGGCGGATCCGCTCTTTGAGTGCCGTCATCCGGGGCTCGAAGCCGGGGATGGTGAAGACATCGAAGTCCGCAGGGCTAAACCCGTGCAGGGCCGTCTTGGTTGCCACGTTTGACGCCTCCAGCAGTCACAATGCCCCAGCAGCATAGCAGGGGCAGGTGGCTCCGGTGGCCAGAAGTGAGCGAACGCCCAACTCATGCCGTCTGACAGGCCCACTGTTACACTGAGGGGGTCCGAGCAGCCTCGCTGGAAGGACCATCACCATCACCGGAGCACGTATTTAGGAGTAGTCATGCGCTTGCGCCCCGTCGCCTTTGCCGGTCTGTCCCTGACCCTGGTCGGGCTGTCCCTCGGCGCCACAGTCCCAGCCCATGCCCAGCCCGAAGCCGTCCGCCTGACGGTTATCGGCACGACGGACGTCCACGGACACATCTATCCGACCAGCTACTTCGGCAAGACGGCCGACGAGGATCTGGGTCTGGCCAAGTGCTACACGCTGATCCAGCAGTTGCGGGCCCAAAATCCCCATACGGTGCTCGTCGACTCCGGCGATGCCCTCCAGGGATCGCCGTTGACTTATTGGCATGCCCGCATTGCCAAGCCGGGCATCCCCAACCCGATGATCGCCGTGATGAACAAGATGGGCTACGTTGCCTTCGGGGTGGGCAACCACGAGTACAACTTCGGGCTGCCCTACCTGTTCCAGGCCCGCAAGGAAGCGTCATTCCCCTTCGTCTCCGCCAACACCTATCGGGCCGGGACCGACACGACTGCCTACGAGCCTTACACGATGACCACCGTGGCCGGCGTCAAAGTGGGGATCATCGGCTTCACGCCGCCAGGCGTCGCCATCTGGGACAAGGCCAACGTCCAGGGCAAGCTGGAATTCCGCGACATCCTCGCCTCAGCCAAGCTCTGGGTCCCCAAGCTGAAGGCCGCCGGGGCCGATGTCATCGTCGCCGTCCCCCATTCTGGGCTCGGCGGGACTTTTGGTCCGGCCTATACGGGCTATTCCGCAACTTCGGGCCTGCCCCCCGAAAACGTGGCCGCCGAGTTGGCTACCAGGTTTCCCGAACTGAATGTGGTCTTTCCGGGGCACACTCACACGGAGGTGCCCGGCACGCACATCGGCAATGCGGCAGTCTGCCAGGCTCAGAAATGGGGCGAGCGGCTCAGCGTGGCGGACTTGCAGTTGGAGAAGGTCGATGGCCACTGGCAGGTCGTCAAGACCGAAGCCCGCGTCCTGACCACCGTCGGCGTCAAGCCGTCACCAGACGTGATGATGTGGGCCAAGGCCGCCCATGAGGCCACGACGGCCTACGTGCAGTCCTCTCTGGCGACCACCCCCGATGTCTGGAGCACCCGGGAGTCGATGGTTGCGGACACGCCGATCATCGATTTCATCAATGCCGTGCAGACGAAAGCCACCAACGCCCATCTGTCGGCGGCAGCAGCCTTCACGTCGGATGCGGACATCAAGGGGGGGCGGATCACGGTGGCCGACATGGCGGCCGTCTACCCTTATGAAAATGCCCTGGTTGCCATCAAAATCACCGGAAAGCAACTGCGGGAGTACCTGGAGTTCAGTGCCCACCTGTTCGCACCTTACCAGGCGGGCAAGCCGGCGTTTAACCCGGAGGTGCGGGGCTACAACTACGACATGGTCTCGGGCTGCAATTACGACATCGACGTCCGGAAACCCGTCGGCCAGCGCATCCAGAGGCTCAGCTACAAGGGCAAGCCGATCACCGACGGCCAGTTGTTCACCTTGGCACTGAACTCCTACCGGCAACGGGGCGGTGGCGGCTACGAAATGCTGAAGAACGCGCCGATCGTCTACAACCGTGAAGAGAGCATCCGGGACCTGATGATCGACTACCTGAAGGTGAAGAAGCACCTGGCCATCAAGGACGTGTTCGTCAAAAATTGGCAGTTGCTGCCGACGGCGCCCTTGGCGGCGGACGGCAAGACCTACGCCGCAAAGCCGTAAGCGGTCCGACTCCAAACGCCCGGCTCATTGCGGCCCGGGCGTTAAGGATGGGTATGGCTGTGACGGGGTGCCCTTCGGGTCGGCAAAGAGAACGGTCCCGGTTCCCGCTCATGCTGAGCGGGAACCGGGACCGGAAGGCCAGTGGCCGGGGGACGGCCCCGTGGTCAGGGGTTATTTGGTCACAGCAGCAGGCTGGGACAGGGTGTAATTCTGGAACATGTAACCCGTTCCCCGGGCGGTCAGGATCAGCTCGGGGTCGCTCGGGTCGTTTTCGAGCTTGGCCCGGAGGCGGCTGACGTGAACGTCGACGACCCGGGTGTCCGAGTACTGATTGATCCGGTAGCCCCAGACCTGATGGAGGATTTCGCTCCGGGAGTATGCCCGGCCGGGGTTGGCGGCGAGCAGTTCCAACAGGTTGAACTCCATTTCGGTGAGCTTGACCTTCTGATCACCCTTGACGACTTGGCGTTTGCCGGTGTCGATGATCAGGTTGTCGATCTTCATCACGGACTGCTTGGCCGTGTCCGACACGGTACGACGCAGCACCGCTTTGATGCGGGCTTCGAGCTCCCGAGGGCTGAATGGCTTGACTACGTAGTCGTCCGCACCCAACTCCAGGGCGGTGATCCGGTCGGACACGTCGCCTTTGGCGGTGAGCATGATGATCGGGGTCATCATGTTTTTGCGTAACTCGCGGCAGACCTGCAGGCCGTCGACCTTGGGCATCATGATGTCGAGCACGATGATGTCGGGCTGTTCGGCAAGGGCCTGTTCGATCGCTTCTTGGCCGTCATTGGCAGTCACGACGTCGTAACCGGCCATCTTTAGGCGCGCTTCTACGATTTGGCGGATGCTTGCTTCGTCGTCTACGACGAGAATCTTACCCTTGCTCACAAATCAGACCATCCGTTTCCTGATTCAACCTTTTCGTCCGTTCTCAAGCTTAGTCCAATCATCGCAGGCTGACAACCGAATCCCGTTGCGCCAAGGCCGTCATCACGTCCGGCACGCAGGCCTCGATGGCCCGTTCGGCTGCCGAAGCCAGCATGCTCGCTTCAGTTCGTGGCGCCGCCAGCCCGGACTGTGTGACATAAGCATCAGCCAGGGGATTGGCCCCGATCTCCTGCCGGAAATTTTCGGCCCATTGGGCTTGATCTTCGCCAGTCACACTCCGGCTCCAGACGACTGTACCACCCTCAGCTTCATTTCCGGGCACTAAAAGTCGCAAAGAGAGACTGATGACAGCCCGCGCCTGGATGGCATCGAAATCCGGTGGTCCCAGGCGGCGGGAGCGGCGTTTCTGAAATTCATAGGCGCTGATCCGCCCCATCACGATGGGTGCCGCATCGCTCTGCTGAAAGGCCTTGAGCAGCGCACCACCGGCGAGAAATCCTTCACCGGTCAGGCGTTTGACGGCAATCCGTTTGCGCAGCGCCCGTTCCCACAAGGCCGTGACGGCGGGACCCGACCCGTGGCTGCTGATGTCACTGAAGGGCACGACTCCGACCTGGGGCGGGCGCGGGGTGGCCGAAGGCTGCGGCGAGGCGTGTGGCCGGGCCGAGGGCGTGCCGCCGGGCTCGTCGCGTTTCTGGGCAAAGCAGCCGGCCAGGGTGAAGGCGAGGGCCAGGGCGGTCAGGGTGCGACGGCGCATCGGCTCAGGCCTCCGCTGCGATTGGGGTGGTGGCCGGCGTGCGGGACCAGACGACTTTGCCCTGGCGGGCCGTGGCCCGGACCCGCCAATGGGAGTCGAGCCAGACAAGATCGCCCCAGGCCCCTTCGGCCAGGACGCCGCGGTCCGTCAGCTTCAGGCGTTTGGCCGGGGTACGGGTCGCCATGGCGAGGACGGCCGCCGGCGGGATGCCCAGCCCGATGGCCATGCGGATCGCCCGGTCCATCGTCAGCAGGCTGCCAGCGAGGGTGCCGTTCGTCAGCCGGGCCGTCTCTCCGTCGGTGATCACAGGCAGGCGCCCCAGGCAGTAGCGTCCCGGCGGCAGGCCGGTGGCCGGGATGGCATCAGTGACGAGCATGACGCCGTCTTCGCCCTTTAGCCGGTAGGCCAGATCCAGCAGCCGAGGGTGCAGATGGTGGTCGTCGAGGATCAGCTCGACCGTGGCCCGGGGATCCAGCAGGCCCGCCAGGACGAGTCCCGGGTCGCGGTGATGCAGTGGCGGGTTGGCGTTGAATAAGTGGGTGAAATGCCGGATGCCGTCGTCGATGGCGAGCAGGGCCTCTTCGTAAGAACACAGGCTGTGGCCGAGGGCCAGGATGATCCCGCGCCCCGCCATGTCGTGCAGATCCGCCGGGGCCAGCATCTCCGGAGCCACGGTCACCCAGCGGATGGCGTTGCCGGAGGCAGCCTGCCAACGGTCCATCAGGGCCCCACTATTGGGCAGCAGTGCTTCCGCATCCTGAGCGCCGGCTTTGGCCGGATTGATGAAGGACCCTTCGATGTGCAGTCCCAGCAGGGCGGGCGCTCCCAGGCGGGCCTGCTCCAGGAGTGGCATCAGCTGCGCTTCCGGCGTGGCAACCGTCGTGGCCAGGTAACCGGTGACGCCTGAGGCGGCCAGATGGGCAGCCAGGCCGTCGAGGGCCGCTTTTGTCCCGTCCAAAACGTCGAAGCCCGCCCCACCGTGCAGATGCACGTCGATAAAACCCGGCACGATCGGGTCCCCGGCCGCGTCCCAGACGGGACCGTCATACTGACGCCCGATCGGGCCGATCTGGGTGATCCTGCCATCTTCGACCAGCAGGTCCGTCAGATTCCAGCTGCCGTCGGGCATGAGCAGGTTGCCGTTGCGCACGATCAGATTGCTCATCAGGTTGCCTCCAGGTCGAAATCGGCCGCCAGATCCACGTCAAAAAGCCGGGCCCAGGGGAACGTTGGCAACGTACGCCGAAATGCTCCCAAACGCCAGTAATGGGGGATCCCCCCGGCATCGACCCGGGTGACGACATTGCCCTGCCAGTGCCGGAGGTAGCACGACTCGCTGCGCACCGCCATCTGCCGGCTCAGCGTCTCGAAATCCGGCGGACCCGGCCGTGAGGCCGCCGCGGGTCGTTCGACGGCCATGTAGAGCCAGTCTTCGGCGAATCGCTCGAACAGGGCGATTTGCTGGGCCCGTTCCTGTGCCGCCAGGTCGCCCCCCTGTTCCAGAGCCAGCAACCGCAGGGCGGCGTGGGCGAACACAGTGCCAAGGGTGTTGCCGGCCGTGTTCCAACCGGCAAAGGCGAGCAGATTGCGCACCGGGCAGGTGTCGAAGAGGCGCTGCACAAAGGCGGGATGGGCCGCATTGGCCCAGGCCACATCGGCGATGGCCACGGGTGAGCCCATCTGCAGTGCCGTGGCGATCCCCTGGACGAACCATTCCGGAACGTCCCGCCGGTCCTCTGGCAGATCCAGGTCGAGCCAGAAGTCGCCGCCCGTTTTTTCCGGACCATGGATAAAGAGCTGGCAATCCGCCGTTTCGGGTTTCGGGGCCAGCCGCACGCCGGCTGCCGCCATATGCAGCCGGACCGTCTCCTGCAGTGGCAGCCCTTCATACATGGTCACGGCCTGGGGACCGTACTCATGGGCGTAGACAGGGAAAAATGCCGGTTGAAATGCCGCTTTTTCCAGCAGGACCCGGGACAGGAGGCTACAGGCCACTTCGTCGGCACCCGGGTAAATCAGGACCCTGTCCCCCAGCTGACGGTCTGCGACCAGCAGCGCCAGTTCGTCCCGTTCCAGGACGTTCAGGCCCAGGTCGGCGGAATCGTCGACGGTCAGGTACAGGAGGTCGAACAAGCCTGCCGCCGCCCACTCGATCATCTGCCGGTTGATTGCCAGGTTGCGCTGCCGCCCGGCCAGATAGTCGGCCAGGATCTCGGCCGGGATCGCCGCCTGCGCATGGTGCATCAAATCGGTCGCTTCGGCCGACCCGGCAAGGCGGGACGCATGGACGAGGCGGGAATACCGGGCGATGGCTTCGCCGTACTGCGGCCAGTACGGCGCTTCTTCTTCCGGTGCGGCGGTGGCCGAGAGACGGGGAATGGTGATGAAACCGGCGATGCGGACGGTGGGATTGGCCTCACGCAGGGCCCACAGGCACAACAGCCGCTCGGTGACGGCCTGCGGCGGCTCCCGGGACTGCCGGGAGCCGACGAGCCCACCGTAGGCCAGAGTGTCGAGGGCCAGCACGACGGCTTCGGCGTCGTGGGCTGCTTGGATCAGCCAGGCGCCCAAGGCCTCCCGCTCGGCCCGGCGGGTGAGGTTGCCGATCCAGCCGAGAGGCGGCGTCAGAACGGTCCGGCCGGCGACGGCGCCGAGGTGTACGGGCAATCGGCTGGTGCAGGTCCGGTCGTCGAGGGGGATGAGGAGGATGCGGTCAGTCATAACCGTCAGTGTGCCCGGCACAAAGCCCATGCCGTCTGTGCGCCTTGCACGGGTGTCGTTGGTGGCCGGGGAGCGCCCTCCCGGAGCGGGTCTGCTAGCCGCCATGGCGCTTTTTTGTATACTGCGTGTAAGCCCACGGGACCATGCTGCCGATTTTTCAGGTTGCGGCGGTCTCCGGTGATTGTCCCACCCCTTCCGGCCGAGGAACGTTGCCCCGTGGCTAACAGCATGCTTGCCAAAAAGAGTCTGGATCAACTGCAGGGCGATGCCGAATCGTCCCATGGCCTCAAAAAATCCCTTGGTGCGCTGGAACTGACGCTACTGGGGATCGGCTGCATCATCGGCACGGGGATCTTCGTGCTCACGGGTGTGGCGGCTGCCAAGCACGCCGGCCCCGGGATCATGCTCAGCTTCGTCCTTGCCGGTATGGCTTGTGCCTTTGCCGGCCTCTGCTACGCCGAGTTTGCCGCCATGATCCCTGTGGCCGGCAGTGCCTACACTTACGCTTATGCCACCCTGGGTGAATTTGTCGCCTGGACTATCGGCTGGGACCTGATCCTGGAGTACACCGTCGGTGCGAGTGCCGTAGCGATCGGTTGGTCGGGGTATCTGGTGAAGATCTGCCATGGGATCGGCATCGATTTATCGGTCGCCCTAACCAGTCCACCCGGGTCCGTGCCGGGGGCGATCATCAACCTGCCGGCAATCATCATCGTCCTGATCATGACCGGCGTCCTGGTAATCGGTGTCAAGGAATCGGCGTGGTTCAACAACATTATGGTGACGGTCAAACTGGCCGTCGTCCTGCTCTTTATCGTCATGGGCGTGGGTCACGTCAATACGGCCAACTGGACGCCCCTGATGCCCTTCGGTTGGACGGGTGTCCTCACTGGGGCGAGCTTTGTCTTCTTTGCCTACATCAGCTTTGATGCGGTGTCGACGAGGGCCGAGGAGGCCAAGAATCCGCAACGGGACCTGCCGATTGGGACCATGGTTTCCCTGGCCATCTGCACGGTGCTCTACATCGTCGTGGCGGCGATCATGACGGGTGTCGTCCCTTACGCCAAGCTGGACGTGCCGGCCCCGATGGCCGAGGTCTTCAGCTACATCGGC
>JACMPN010000500.1 GCA_014377495.1 Candidatus Sericytochromatia bacterium | reverse complement strand
GGCCCCGCGGACAGCGCCGTTATGGATGGCCTCCCGCACCTCGGCCAGGGATTGATCGAACCGGAAACGGTCACCACTGGCCAGGTTCAGCCACGGCGCCGTCACGGCCTGGCACCAAATCTGGCCGGCAGCGCTGATCGCCGCCAGGTCGGAGATCCCTCCGGTGGCGCAAAGCCCCTGCCAGCCTTCGGCTCTCAGGGCTTCGGCGGCCTCTGCCGGGGGGCGGTCCAGCGTGGTCGTCGGTACGTATAGGTCCATGGTTCAGCAGGTTAGCTTAAAACCCGGCCCGCCTGCGGCCGGAACTGCCCGCGGGCGGGCAGGGGGACTCAGACCGTGGTTTGCCAGAGTTCGACGCCAGCCATCTGGGCCGTCCGGATCAGATGGCGCTCCAGATCCCGCGGTCCGATGAACCGGGTGTCGAGCTGCAGCTTCAGATGACCGGGAAATAATCGCCAGTACATGGCGCCAAGATCGAACAACGGGTCCAGCATTTCCAGAAAAGTCGTCCCGTCCTCGTCGACCATCAGCAGCGGATCGGCAAAGGTCTGCATGTGGGAGACGTCGCGCAGCAACTGCGGCATACCGGGCGGAAACGGGCGGGGAATGAGCCACAGATTCAGCGGGGTCTCGTGGAACAAGTCCACATCGACCCGCCTCTGGGTCTTGCGCACCAGTTTGATCCACTTGGACAGGGTGGCGACGGCCGTCCCGGTCGACCGGACCAGCACGGCCAACGATTCTTCGATACCGGCATCCCCGAACAGCCCGACGGGCCGACCGCCCAATATGCTCATCATCAGGCTCAACCACTGATCGCCCGGATCGGTGGTGAGTGGGGCAGCTTGTTTGCCGTCGCCGTCCACGCTCAGCAGAACCATCCGCGTGAAGGGTCGTTCAAATGGGCCGATCTTGTCGAAGTAGGCGCTGGGCGAAATCGTGAATGAGGGCATGTTCCATGGACTTTCTGTCTCCCCAGCATACGGGATCGTCGCGCCCGACGTCCCGCCGCTTCAACCCTGTGACTCTCGTGAAGCAGGCATCCGGCATGGTGATAGGGGCTCGGGTGACCAGGCAAAAATTGTGCTTGGCAGCTTCGTGATAATCGGTTACAAAGAATTCATACATTACATATTTTCATCACGAAAGTGGAGGCTGGATGGATGTTGTCGCCGCTTTGGTCGTTCTAGGCATCGTTGCACTGATCGCCGGATATACCTGGGCTAAACAACGCCTACCCATGCGCCACCGCGAGCGCCGGGACTGGGAACAGGCCTACGAGCGCCGGCCCCACCGCTGGTTTTATGATCTGCCACGGCCATTCGGGCCCGTCCGTCTGAGTATTGACGGGACTTGGCTGATCATCGACCGGGGGACGTTCCTCGTCCATGACGAGATCGACCTGACGCAGGTGCAGACGTTGGCGCTGCGCTGTGGCGATGAGATCGTCGCGTCTGCCCGCCTCCGCCGGGGCGTGCGCTTTCAGGACGGGGCCCTGATCACCCCGGCCAATGAGTTGCACCGGTTGATTCTGGTCCGGCACCTGCGTCCGTTGGGCCAGCTGTTCAATCTGGCCGAGTTGGTCCTGCATCGGCAGGACGGCAAGGTCGTCACGGAGCCGATCGTCATCCCGTTTGCCTGTCTGTCGGGGTGGGAGATTGCGGCCGAGTGGTTCCTGCGCTTGCAGGCCGCCATGGGCGAAGCAGCCAGTCCCGTGTCGATCGTGCCACAGCCGTATTCATTGCAACGCCTGTAGCCGCAGATCACAGAGCTATCCGGCCGCTTGGCACCGGGTAGCTCTGATTTCGCGTTTAGCGGTCGTCGGCAAAGGGTTTGACGGCCCGGACGATCATCCGCGGCGAGCTCAGCGTGTAGTCCTGACCGTCATAGTCGCCCCAGACCCCGGTGGGCGCCAGCCCGACGAGACGCAGCAGGTTGACGAGCCCCGGCAGCGTGTAGAGACGCAGGATCTGCTCGCTCGTCTCCATCGCACTGCCGTCGAGCCGGGTAAGGCGGATCGCCATCCTGCCGGTCAATAGATCGTATGTCCGGTCTTCCAAGAGCGTACTACCGTCGTCCTGGGGTTCCCAGGCCCGCTGCTGGACGCCGGCCATGACGGCAGGCTCGCGGTTGTTCAGATCGATCAGAAACCGCCCCCCTGGTGCCAGTGCTGCCGTGACCCGGCGCAAGACGGTGATGTTGTCGTCATCCTCCGGGAAGTAACCGAACGCCGAAAACAGGCTGATCACGGCATCATAAGTGCCCTGCTCGGGGATCTCCCGCATGTCGCCCTGCCGCCAGGTGACGTCGGTACCGGCGAGGGCCTGTGCCTCGGCGGCCAAGGCCAGCATCGTCGGCGACAGGTCCTGCCCCGTGACGTTTAAGCCTGCGGCGGCGAGGGCCACCGCGTGCCGGCCCTGCCCGCAGGCGAGGTCGAGGAGGCGCATGCCACTGTCCAGACTTAGCCAGCGGCGGACGGCCTCCACCTGGATCCGGGTGATGTCCGGGGTGACCAAAGGACCAAAAAACCGCAGATACGGACCCTCGAAAAACGTCGTATACCAGTCGCTCACGTGTTCCCCCTGTTTTCGTGTGCCTGCGGCCGGCTGCCGACACGATCACGGTCGAGACACCGCAACCTGGACTGTCGTGCCACCGCCACCCGGCACCCTGAGTCGTTCCGGCTGGGACCACGCTCGGAACCTGAAGGCTTGTCGCACAATCCAATGACCGACCAGCCTTTGCCCGAGCATCATGCGGCGTCTGTGGCGTGACCGTCCACCACGCTAAGAGACTCTCTCAATCAACGAGACCGAGCCTGGCGCCGTAGGGCAATGCCAGGCGACCGATCGTTGATTGCGATCGTCTCTTAACGCTGATTATTTTCGGCTGCCCGCAGCCAGCGCTGGGTGACCGTGTCGTTGGGTTTGATGCGCAGGGCATTGCGGAACCGTTCGGCGGACTCCCGATACCTGCCTTGCCGATAGAGGCCGATCCCTTCCGACCGTAGTCCGTCGAACAGCCGCTGCTGGTCGCGGGACATAGGCCCCGGCATGGCCTCGGGCGGCGGTGGCTGCGGACGTGCAGGCCGCCCCGGCTCGATTTGGGTCGGCGGTGCGTGGCGCTCCGGGCGGCTGGGCAGCTCCGGCTCGGTCGCGGCGGGACCGCCGGCCCGCCCGCTGCGCGGGACGATCAGGCTGATGGCGGTCATCCCGATCATCAGCTGCAAAAACAAGCGTATGGGCGCTGGCATGACTTTCCCCCTCACCATCCTGGCGACTCGGACGGACGACGCCCGTGGCGAGAGTGCCGGACTGAGGCGGCTTGGTTTGGGCATCGCCTCCCTGATAGAAGTTCAAGCCTTTGGATGCCGTTGCTACACTGGCGCTATGCCGCTTACCCCGATCCCGCCGCCCCTGGAGACGGTGCCAAACCTGGCTGCCAAGCGCCGGTGGTGGCGCCAGGTGTTGCCGGGCGCATCGGTAATCGAACGACAGACCCTTTTCGATCGTTGGCTGGCAGGTGCCGTCCAGGCGATCCTGCCAAGTGGCGCCATGTCCCTGCGCTGGTTCCAGGGGCGGGCCATCGCCTCATCCGAGGCTGGCGGCATGGCGCCGCCCATGGTGCTGGCCCTAGGCGAATTTTGGCAATCCGTCGGCACTATACCGGACAAGGTTTCCGGTCAGTGGTTCACGCCGACACACCTGGTGGTGCGGCTGCTGGATCAATGGGCCGGCGACTGGCTCACTGCCCGGGTGACGGACGTCCGCTGGGACGGTGAGGCACTGCAGGGGTCGTTGACTGCCGCCAGGGCGGCTGAAATCCTGCGCGCCTGGTGTGCATTGCGGGTGGTCGATCCGGCGATGGGCGCCGGCGATTGGCTTTGCGGCTGGGTGCTGCTGCACCGGCGGATGGGCACAGCCCTGGCTGACAGGTGTG
>JACMPN010000499.1 GCA_014377495.1 Candidatus Sericytochromatia bacterium | reverse complement strand
CCTAACCCCCCGCCGATAAACCCCCCCCCGGGTCGGGGGGGGGGTGGCTTTTCAAACGGGGGATGGTTACGTAACGGTGGCCCGGAAGTTCTTGCCGAAGTCGCTGACAAACTGCTCAAAGACCTGCTCCCGCTGGCCCCGACTGCCCATCGGTCCGACAGCAGACACTTTCACGTAGTACACGACAATGCTCCCGGCCTTTTCGCCGGTCGGCACGGCCTTGAAGGGTCCGGCAATGTGCGATACCGGGTAGGGGAAATGCACGGTCGCCTTGCCCAATGCGGCTTTGGCGTCGGCTTTAGTCGCCGCCTTGGTGGCCAGGTCGAGAAAGTCGCCATCCACCTCGTAGCTACGCACGATCTTGTCCCGATCGGCCACTTGGTGGACCGTGACGGTCAACTGGGCTTGGCTAAGTGAACGGGCGTCGTTGCCGAGGCTGCGACGCAGGGCGGCAGCACCTTTGAATAGGGCATCGGCGGTGTAGTCGATCACGGCGCTATCGACGGCGAAACTGCCGGAGGCGATCGGTGCCTTCAGAGAAGCGGCCTGAACCATCGGCAGTGAGCTCGTCATCGGGAGCTTGCCGCCCGATTGGCAGCCGGCCAACATCACAGCCGCAACCCCCAACACTGCCCCTGCCAACCCACACTTCATTGACCGCTCCTTTACCCCAGCTTGATCTGATTTGGGTTATCGAGACCCGGCAGGCAAACTTGCCCACTTGTTGCCTGGATTCGCCCCGGCCAGGTCGTAAAGAACAGAGGCCTGATCCGCTGTCGGTACGGTCAGAAGTGCCGACCATTCGCCCTATAATGCCTCCATCAGGTCAGACGACGGATGGGACTACGCACATGGAGTACCGGGACTACTACGAAACCCTCGGCGTCAGTCGCACGGCGACGGACAAGGAGCTCAGCCAGGCCTTCCGGAAGCTGGCTCGGAAGTACCATCCGGACACCCACCCGAATGACGCTGAAGCCGAAAAGCGCTTTAAGGCGATCAACGAAGCCTATCAGGTCCTCTCCGACGCGGATAAGCGTAAAAAATACGACCATTTGGGCGCCGACTGGGAGCGGATGGGTCAGCAGCAAGCCTCCCGCCAGCATCGGCAAAGCGCCCATAACGAGGACTTCAGCGATTTCTTCGAGACCTTCTTCAGCGGTGGTGGCGGCTATGAGGACATGGCCGGCGGCATCTTCGGGCAACGGGGAGCCAAGCGGGCAGCCCCGGAACCCACCCGGATCGACCTGACCGTCAGCCTCGCTGATGCGTTCAATGGCGCCAAAAAGACGATCACGTTCGACCAGAGTGACGCCTGCCCGGAATGCGAGGGCGGCGGCCGGATCGTCAGCGGGCGGGGGCGTGGCCGGGTGGCCGTCGCCTGTCCCCGCTGCCATGGCCGCGGCAGCACCATCCGCCGGCGCACGCTGACCGTCTCGATCCCTTCCGGTGTCGCCGAAGGATCGCAAATCCGCCTGGCAGGCGAAGGGGACGCATCCGGCACGAGCGATCTCTACTTCGTCGTCCACCTGGAGCCGCATCCGTTCTATCGGGTGACCGGCAGCGATCTGCATTGCGATTTGCCCGTCATGGACTATGAGGCCGTGCTCGGTGGCGAACTGAAAGTGCCGACGTTGAGCGGCTCCTGGCTCACCGTCCGCCTGCCGGCGGAGTCGCAGTCCGGCAAACGCATGCGCCTGAAGGGCCAGGGGATCCCCCATCTGAAAGGCGGCGAGCGCGGGGATCTCTACATCATGATCAAGATCCTGATCCCGCTGGAGCTGACGGCCGACGAGCGCAGCCATTTTGAAGCCCTGGCCGTGACCCGCAACGACCAGCCAAGGGCCAACCTTTTCTGATTGGCCAAGACAGAGGCCCCGACTGCAAGCAGCCGGGGCCTCTGTCGTCGATACGCTCAGTCCAGGTAACGGTGGATGTCCCGCAGGATCTCCCGCAATTGGGGGTCCGGAGCCTCACTCAAGCCCAATGCGGCAATCTCCCGGGCTTCGGCCCCCCGGCCCAGGCCCCAGAGGCAGGCGGCCTTGAGACCGTACAGGTGGGACCGCCGGCGTGGCGCCCGCCGATGCAACAACGACAGGGCCCGATTCGTGGCTTGCAGACACTGCTCGTAACGGCTGAGGCCGAACAGGATCAACGCCTGCGTGTGATGCAGGTCAGCGGAGCGCGGTTGGAGGCCCAGGCCCAAATCGATGGCGTGCAGGGCTTCGTCGGTCAAACCCAATCGGTCCAGTGCCACAGCTTTGAGGGCGTGGGCCGGGGCATGGCGCTCGTCGCGCAGCAGGGCTTCGCGGGCATGCCCGATCGCGCCCGCCCACGCCTGCGTCTCCATGGCCAGAAATCCAAGACGGACCTGACGGCGGATGTGAGGGTATGACACCCAGGCTTTGAGCCTTCGCCACATGACCCGTCCCCCTTTCCGCCAAACGACGCCGATCGCCTGCTGGCAGCACTGTTCCTCATCATACCCAGTTCAAAGACTGGTGATGCGGGTCACCGTCGCCGGCCCCCACACTTTTTTGATGAGACACGATTGCCCGCCATCCGCCCTGTCAGCAGACGGAACCGACACAAAGCTCGTTCCCCGACGTCACACTAAGCGGACCAGCGGCGTCCCACATCGGCAAAGACAGCCAAAGGGGTTGCGTATCCTAGCGGCGCAGGTCCTTGAGCAGATTGGCCATCTCGATGGCGGTCACAGCCGACTCGGCACCCTTGTTGCCGCCTTTGCTACCTGCCCGCTCGATGGATTGCTCCAGAGTGTCGGTCGTCAACACGCCGAATACCACCGGGAGACCCGTGGCCATGGCCACTTGGCCGATGCCCTTGGCGGCTTCCCCAGCCACATAGTCGAAGTGGGCGGTGGCGCCCCGGATGACGCAACCGAGGCAGATGACGGCGTCGTACTTGCCGGACTCGGCCATGGCTTTGGCCGCCAACGGAATTTCGAACGCGCCCGGCACAACGGCCACCGTCACTTTGGCGGGGTCAGCGCCGTGCCGTTCCAAAGCCTCGACACAACCGGCCAACAGCCGGTCGGTGATGAACTCGTTGAACCGGCCGACGACGATTCCGAAAGACAGACCACTGGCGACTAGGCTGCCGACGAGACGTTGGGACATGACGATCCTCCTGCTGAGATGCGGGCAAGCGTCAGGGCGCCCGACTGGGGTAAAAATGGAAACAGCTTGCGTGTATGACCCTAGGTGCCTGGCAGGACGTGGCCCATCTTGGCCACCTTCGTCGACAGGTAAAACTCGTTGTGGACGTTGGCGACGGGGGCGATCGCCACCCGGTCGACGACCTCCAGCCCAAAGCCCTCCAAGCCGACGACTTTACGGGGATTGTTCGTCAGCAGCCGCATCTTGCGCACGCCAAGATCGACGAGGATCTGGGCGCCGGTGCCGTATTCCCGCAAGTCGGCGGCAAAGCCGAGCTTGAGGTTCGCCTCGACTGTATCCAGGCCCTCGTCCTGCAGCTGATACGCATGGATCTTGTTGATCAGGCCGATGCCGCGCCCTTCTTGACGCAGGTAGACCAAAACGCCTTTGCCGGCCTGGGCGATCGCCTGTAGGGCAAGATCCCGCTGTTCGCCGCAGTCGCAGCGCAGCGAACCGAGCACGTCACCCGTCAGGCACTCCGAGTGCATGCGCACCAGCGGCGCCCCGTCCGTGACGTCACCCATGACCAAGGCCACATGCTCGCGACCGTTGTTCTGATTTTCGTAACCGAAGATCGTGAACTCGCCCCACCGGGTCGGCAGCCTGGCTTCGGTCTTCCGGATCACGAAGCGCTCACGCTCCAGGCGGTAGGCGATCAGCTGGGCCACGCTCGTCACCAGCAGGCCGTGCTCTTTGGCAAACACGAGCAGTTCCGGCAGGCGGGCCATGGTCCCGTCGACGTTCAGGATCTCGCAGATGACACCCGCCGGCTGCAATCCCGCCATGCGGGCGAGGTCGACGGCAGTCTCCGTGTGGCCTGCCCGCCGCAATACGCCGCCCGTGCGGGATTGCAATGGAAAGATATGGCCCGGGCGGCGGAAATCGCCCGGTTCGCTCGTCGGATCCAGGGCCTTCGCCACCGTCAGCGCCCGGTCAGCGGCGCTGATCCCTGTGGTTGTGCCCTGTCGGGCATCAATCGAGACCGTGAAGGCCGTGCCGTGCGCATCCGTGTTCTGCTGGACCATCGCCGGCAAGTCCAGCTCGGCACACCGTTCCCGCGTCAGGGCCAGGCAGATGAGGCCCCGGCCATGGGTAGCCATAAAATTGATGGCTTCGGCCGTGGCATGTTCGGCGGCAACGATCAAGTCGCCTTCGTTCTCCCGGCCCTCGTCGTCGACAACGACAACCGTCTCGCCCCGGGCGATCGCCGCCAGTACCTCAGGGATCGGACTCAATTCACCCATTGGTGTACCCCTGCTCTGCGAGCTGCTCCCAGGTAATGCCGGATTGATGATGATGACCGATGCCTCCTTGCATGAGGCGGGCGACATATTTACCAAGGAGGTCTCCCTCTAGATTGACGCGGGTACCTGGCCGCAGGGACAACAGAGTCGTCTGGCTGGCCGTATGGGGGATGACCGTCACCGTGCAGGTACCGGCCCCAAGCTCGTTGATGGTCAGGCTGACCCCGTCGACGGTGATCGAACCGAGGGGGATCGAGGCGGCGGCGATCGCTTCCGGGATCTGGAATGCCAGTTTGGTGGCGCCTTCGCCGATCTGCCGGGCCTTCAGCAGCTTGCCGACACCATCGACATGACCGGAAACCAGGTGGCCGCCCAACCGACCGCCCAGGATCATCGCCCGTTCCAGATTGAGCTGTGCCCCGGTCTGCCAGTCACCCGACGTGGTCAGCCCGTCCGTCGTCGGCGAGACGTCAACGGTGAACCGGTCACCCTGGATGCCCGTCACCGTCAGGCAAATGCCGGAGCAGGCCACACTCTCGCCCAAGACGAGATCCGCCGCAATGGCAGGTGCAGCGATCGTCACCGACGGCCCCTGACGGCTCACGACCGTACCGACCGTTTCAATCAACCCGGTGAACATCCAGCCAAATCCTCTACAACAGACGACGCCTGCGTCACACGTGTCCCCATCAGCATACACCCGGTAATCGGCGTCTGATGCGGTGCCTTATGCAAGACGGCACCACCACTGGAGCCCGTCCGAATCGATCAACCCTAGTCGGGGGAGGGATCCAGGCCGATTTACACCCTAACCCCGCCCTTCGGCCGAACCAGCCGGTCCGGTCGGACCCACGTAATGGGACTCACCGACCAGCAAGCCGGCATGGTTGAGCAGAGGACCGGCACGGTGGGTTTCCATCAACGACGTCTCGCAGTCAAGCCAGCCCTGGGCCTGTACCCAGGCCGCCACCGTGATGCTCGCCGCCCGCCGGCCACCATCGGCGATTTTGACGGCCCAGGCCCGCCCCGTCGGAATGTGCACGCCGGCATGGACGGCTTCGGCGCCCATTTTGGCGATGAACGGACCGGCCGTCATCAGGTCGGTGTCGAAGCGGCCATCACCGGCGACATAGCGGGGATTGGCCGCCAGTGCCCGCCCAAGCCGGGTCAGGGCTTTTTCACACAGACCGGGAGACGGTTTGGCGAGCTGGCTGAACAGGAAGGCCAGGCGGTCCAGCGGAAAGGCAAAGGTCGGCGCACTGCAGCCATCGATCCCGACATGAAAAGTCTCGGCCGTCTGGCCGGTCAGGCCCATGATCGTCCGCCGGATGTGCTGTTGGGCCGGATGTTCCGGGTTCAGATAATCCTCGACGGGCCAGCCCTGATGCTTGCACAGCAGCAGAAAGCCGGCATGCTTGGCGGAACAGTTGTTGTGCAAGGCGGTCGGCGCCTCGCCCCGGGCGATCAGCACCTTGGCGTCCTCTTCCCGATAGGGCGCATGGGCTCCGCACTGCAGGGCCGATACGGGCAACTCAGCCCGATCGAGCAGCGATTGGACCACGTCCGTTTGAAAGGGCTGGCCGTTGTGCGAGCTGCAAATCAGCGCCAGTTCGGCATCCGTAATGTCGAAGGCCTCGGCCGCACCGGTGATCAGCAGGGGCAGGGCCTGGAAGGCTTTCATGCTGGAGCGGACGAAAGTCACAGGAAACGGGCCACCGGTAGCGTCGGGGGCAGCAGGGTCATAGGTGGCCAGCCATCCGGCGTGATGGGACTCGGGGAGCGAGGCTCGTGAATAGACGACGAGTGGCTGGTGCGAAAGGGTCACAAACAGTCTCCTTGTAGAAGGCCCAAGTTTACCGGATTCCCGCTGTCGGTGCGGGACGAATGGGGTACTGTTCATGATTGCCAGGCTTTGACTGGTCGATTTTCCCAAAATGGCCCGCCGGACCGGGAACCAACCGGTGCTAGCCTCACGTCACCAGAGAGGCTCGACCACTGCAGGATCCTGCGGCCAAGAAATGAGACTCCCCATGCGTAAGTTACTGATCGCCTGCCTGATTACCCTGCCGGCCACCCTGTCCGGTTGCAACGGTCTGTTCAACACGATCGCCCAGGGTTTGGCCGTCAGCCAGCTGACGTTCGGGTTCGACAAAGTCGAATTGCAAAAGGCCGACATTCCCTTCATCACGCCGAATGCCAAGGCAGACCTGCTGATCACCCTGACAGCGAACAACCCCAATCCGGTCAAGGCCTCCCTCGATCAGATCGGCTTCAACTTGCTCATGGATGGGACGAAAGTCGGCGTGGGCTCCCTGAACAACGGCCTGTCCGTGGAACCGAAGGGAACTGCCCCCTTCAGCGTGCTGGTCTCGATTCCCTACGCCGGACTGCCCACGGCGGCGATGACCGCCCTGCAAAACCGCAAGACACAGATGACCCTGCGAGGGATGAGTAACATCTCCACCCCCATCGGCAACATCGCCGTGCCGTTGGAACTGTCAAAAAGTGTGACGTTCTAGCCCATGCAAGTGACCGGACAGGGCATCACCGTCTTTTGCAGTGCCAGTACGGCCGTGGCACCGGCCTATCTTGAGACGGCCCGGGCCCTGGGCACGGCCATCGCCGAAGCGGGCGGGGTCGTCATCTATGGCGGCGCCCACGTCGGCTGCATGGGCAGCGTCGCCGATGCCGCCCTCGCGGCCGGCGGCCGCGTGGTCGGGGTGATCCCGACGCTGCTGGTCGAGAAAGAAGTCGCCCATACGGGCCTCACCGAGCTGATCGTCGTCGACACGATGCACCAGCGCAAAGCGATCATGTCGGAACGGGCGGCGGCCTACGTCGTGTTGCCCGGGGGATTTGGCACCTTCGAAGAACTTTTCGAAGTGATCACCTGGAAACAGCTCGGCATGCACAATCGGCCGATCATCCTGGTGAATGTGGCGGGCTATTATGATGCCATCCTGGCCCAGGTCGCATTGGGCATTGCCGAGCTGGTCATCAAACCGGAATATGGTCAGCTGTTCATTGCCGTCGAAAACGTAGTTGATGCCATGTCCGTCCTCGCCGCTGCGCCGGAACCGGAACTTCCCATCGAGACCTGGTTCTGATCCCGCATCCCGTCTACCGGTCCGTCCATCTGGAGTCTGCCCTGTCGATGACGTCACCCACGCAATCCCTGGCCCCACGCATCGGCATCACCGGCCTGAGCACCTACGGCCGCCGCTCGGCGGAATACCGGGCATACAGTGACCACGTGCAGGCTGCCGGCGGCATACCGATCCTGCTCGGTACACCGCATCACCGGCTGCCGGCCAATCTGGGCGGTTTGCTGCTAGCGGGTGGCGAAGACGTCCATCCTCAGCACTATGACGCGACCCCGCACGTTACCTATCACGGGAACCACCGGCGGGATGCTGCCGAAATCGCTTTGGTCACCGCCGCCTTGGCTCAGGAACTGCCCATCCTGGCCATTTGCCGCGGTTGCCAATTACTGAACGTCGTCCTCGGAGGATCGCTCGTCCAGGACATCCCCTCTCAAACGCCGGATCCCCTGTTGCATGAAGACGGGGTACGCCATGCCATCGCCATACCAGCCGGCTCCCGATTGGCAACACTGTTGGGCACAACCGTCTCCACCGTGAACAGTTACCACCATCAGGCGGTCTCCCGGCTGGCGCCGGGGTTGATGGTCAATGCCCGGACGACGGACGGCACGATCGAAGGCTTCGAACCAGGGCCAGATGCGTCTCCTCTCAGCTTTCTGATGGGCGTGCAGTGGCACCGGGAACTGGAAACGCCGCAAGATTCCGTCAGTCAGCCGATCTTCCGCAATTTCGTGGAATCGGCCCGCACGTTCAGAACCCGCTAGCGATGGCAACGCCCGCAGCTTGCTGGTGTCGCCAAACGCGCTACGATTCTGTTTGCGACAGGCTGGCGGCGTGTTTTTTGACGTCTTCCCAGGCTTGGCTGGGCGCCGGGGCCTTCGGTCCTGCGGGCGGCAGGCCGGCCTTGGTCGTCTGGATCTGGTCGAGGCGGTCGGCATGCGCCGGGTGCGTCGACAAATAGGCCAAGACCTTCGCCTGCTGGGGACTGGCCAGGGACTTCTTCTGCAACCGGCTGAAGAAGTTGCCCAAGGCATCGGCCTGATAGCCGGCTTTGTGGGCCAGCTGCATCCCGACCCGGTCCGACTCCGCTTCCTGTTCGCGGCCGTAGCTGAGGCCGATCAGACCCGTCGCTTGATTGGCGATCGTCGTCAACACGGATGAATTGCCGGCCAACAAAGACAGCGCCAAACTCAACCCCAATTCCTTGGAGATCCGGTAAAAGGTGTGACGACCAAGTACGTGCTGCATCTCGTGCCCGAGGATGCCAGCCACCTCGTCGGGACTCTCGGATTTGGCGAGCAGTCCGGTGGTGATCATGATCGGACCACCCGGCAGGGCAAAGGCGTTTTCCTCGTGGCTGCGGATCACCGTCACATGAAAGGCGTAGCCGTGACCGGCCGGCGCATGGGTGATCAACCGGGCAGCAATCTGCTCGACCGGCGCCACGACCACTGTGTCACTGACGGTTTTACCGGCCGTGAAGGCGGTGACCATCTGCTTGCCCAAGGCAACATCAGCCGTATGGGGCACCTGTTTCACCAATTGGCCCAAACCCCAGATCGACCCGTACCAGACGCCGACGGCCGCAGCGACCAAGGCAGCCACCACCGGCACAATGCGCCATGGCCGCATCCAACCGTAGGTCGTCAGGCGCAGCAGTTTTTTGCGGAGCGCCGGCGGCATCATCGGGTCGAGCCGGTCCCCGATGCTGCGCTCAAGGATATAGAGGCGCACATAGTGGTTGTAGCCGGACAACATGACGAGGATCGGGGTAGCGCCGACGGGTCCGCCGACCTGGACATGGCTGCCGTCATAGGGCAGCAGTGCCTGGGTCCCGTCTGCAAATTGGACAAGCACCGTCTGTTGTTGAAAAGTGGCCTGGCCCTTTCGGTCTTTACCATTGATCGGGTCCAGGTATTGCACCTGCACACTCCGCGGGTTTTTCCAAGCCATTGCCGCCACCGTGGTTCCTTTGCAGTCTTTTTGACATCCGTTGTCCATACAGGATACCGTCCGGGACGGATGGCCGGTACACCCGGCCTGTCCCGTGCCATTATCGCAGCGGCCCTGAAACCCGGCATGCCACTCGTCATAATGGGGATTATGACGAGTGGCATGCCCTCATCACGTAAACATGCGGGTTTGCGCCCGCATCGATCCGCCTCTCGGAATAACGGAGCGCCTAAAACAGACTCGACGCCCGCCAGCGGCCCGGAATAACGGGACGGCAGACCGCCGCTGACGGGTCGCCCCACGATGCCGGAGACGCCTCCGGTGACACCGACCACGGTCACCGGTTATCGCCGGTCGACCAGCCTACATCCCCACGCGCCAAGGCCACGCAATGCCGGGGTCAGCGGTGCGTGGCCTTGGCGATAGAGCCTAATCGACGAGCGACAGACTGGGCTCGAACAGATAAGCCAGGTCGTCGGCAGTCAACTGCTTCGGACCGATCTCGGCCTGCAGCAAACCATCGACCAGGCGGCGCTTTTTGGCCTGCAGGGCGATGATCTTCTCTTCCACCGTGTCACGGGCAATCAGTTTGTAGCTGAAGACAGGCTTGTCCTGACCGATCCGGTGAGCCCGGTCGGTGGCTTGATCTTCGGCAGCCGGATTCCACCAGGGATCAAAGTGGATGACGTAATCGGCCCCCGTCAGATTCAAACCGGTACCACCGGCCTTCAAACTGATCAGGAAAATCGGGGTATCACCCGCATTGAAGTCCGTGACCAACTTCTGCCGCTCTTTGGTCTGACCATCGAGATAGAAATAAGGAATGTTCACAGCGTCCAGATGCTGCTTGAGCAATTGCAGCATTTTGACGAACTGGGAGAAGACGAGCACGCGGTGCCCTTCGGCGATCACTTCCTGGATGAGGTCGCTGAACGCCTGCAACTTCGCCGACGGCAAACGCTGTGCATCCGGCATGCCGATCAGGCGGGGATCGCAGCAGACCTGCCGCAGGCGCAGGAGGGCTTCGATGGCCGTGATCTGGGAGCGCTGCCAGCCTTTTTCGGCGACCGTCGCCATGACTTCCTGCCGGCACGTGGCCAACAGCGTGTCATAGAAACGCCGCTGAGCAGGTAGAAGGTCGACGAGCAGGGGCACTTCGGTCCGAGGCGGCAGGTCGGTCGCCACGTCGTCCTTGAGACGTCGCAGGATGAACGGTGACACCCGTCGGCGCAGGATCGTCATCATGTCGGAGTCGCCACCGGCGATCGGTTGCTCGAACGTCCGCCGGAAGGCACTCTCCGTACCCAGCAGGCCGGGTAGCAGGAAGGCGAACAGCGACCAGAGCTCCATCAGGTTGTTCTCGATGGGCGTACCGGTCAATGCCAGACGGTGGTTGGCCTGTAGCCGGCGCACGGCCCTGGCCGTCTGAGACGAGGGGTTTTTGATCATCTGGGCTTCGTCCAGGATGATGTAGTGCCACGGCTGCTTTTGCAACAGGGCCAGATCCCGCCAGACGAGGGCGTAGCTGGTGACGATCACGTCGTACTTCTGCAGCTCTTCCCAGCGGTCCTGGCGGTCTTTGCCCTGCCAGAGGCCGATCTTCAGCTCCGGCACGAACCGCTCTGCTTCTGCTGCCCAGTTGCCGACCACCGAGGTGGGGGCGACCAGCAGCGTGGGATACAACGGCTGGTTGTTTCGCTCCGAAGCCAACAGGGCGAGCGCCTGAATGGTTTTGCCCAAACCCATGTCGTCGGCAAGGATCCCGTGCAGGGCATGGTCCCGCAGGAAGCACAGATAGTCGAAACCGGAATGCTGGTAAGGCCGCAGGACGCCATGAAAGTCCGGCGACAGCGGCTGCGGGGCAATCGAGTCGATGCCCTGCAGGCGGCGCCAGAAGTCCGTCCAGTCCTCGTTGATGTCCGTGTCGTCCAGATCGTCGATCATGTCGGCGATCATGCCCGCCTGGTACTTCGGCACGCGCAGCGTCATGTCGGCAGGCACGCCGAGGATCTCACTCGCCTGCTGCTGGGAACTCAGCCACGCTTCCGGCAACCGCAGATGCTCGCCGTTACCCAAACGCACCCACTGCTGACGCTTGCGCAGGGCCTGGATCAGTTGTTCCGGGTCGACCTGCTGGTCGCCGACCCAAAGCTGCTGTTCCAGTTGGAACCAGTCGATGCCACTGCGGATCCGGGCCGTGATGCGCGGCCGGCGGGCATTGACCCGATAGCTCGGCAACAGCTGGGCGCCATAGACTTCCCAGCCTTCCGTGAGGAGCTGGGGTACGGTTGCGGCGACGATCTCGAGCGCCTGCTCACCAGTGGTAAACCAACTGCCTGTCTGTCGCTTCTGCCAACCGATGGCGTCCAATCGGGCCAGAGCCACCTTTTCGAGCTCGAGGTCCCGACGGACCCAACCGTTACCTGGCCAGGGCAACAGTTCACGTTCGTCCTGCGAGTCGGTGATCACCCCTTGACCGTATGTCCAGGTGACGTGAGCGACCAAATCGCCGCCCTGTTCCTGCAAATGCAGCTGCGGTGCGGGTTTCACGTCGGTGAGAATGGGTGGGGCCGAATGATTTTCTGCGTGGATGCGTCCGGCCTGCACGAGCTTCGGCAGGAACCGGGCCGTGAACTCGCCCAGCTCATCCTTGGGGATCATCAGCGAGCGCTTCAGGAGCGGCATGGCGGCATTGGGCAGCGGGCCACCGATCGGGTAAAACACGCCCTCCGCATAGAGCCACGCACCCAGCACCGCAGGCTCCCGCAGATCAAGGCTCTGATCATCGCGCAACCACTGCAGACGCAGTTCGCAGCCGCCATCGGGGGTATCCGTCGTCACCAGGCTCGGCCGCAACGGACGATCAGATAGGCGCAGCCGCAGGCCATCCGGGCCATAGACGTAAGGTTGGCTGGCCAGCAGACGCAGCACGGCGTCGGTACCGGCAGCGGGAATCGGCAGGGCCTCTTTGCTCTGGGGCGTGCCACGATTGGCCAGGCCCTGGTCAAAGCGGGCCAGAACTTCCAACAGCATGTCCTCGCTGTTGGTTGGGGGCGCCTGGCGGCGGGCGCCAAGCTTCAGGCTGCGCACCGTGCCGGGGATACCGTCCTGACGGATCCGGCCACGGGCAGCGGTCACCCACAGGCAGTGCTGAAAAGGATAAGCCGAGGGTACCGTCGGCGACTCTTCCACTGCCAAGGTCAGCACCAGTGCGGACTGCCCGGGTGGGGGCGTGTCCGTCGGATCCAGCAACGCCGTCAGGACGTTCTGCCACTGGCTGCCGTCCACTTGGTGCTGATCGTGCGACTCCAGGCTCAGGACCAAAGCGACCGCGTGTTTGCAGCGATACCCATAGGGACAGTTGCAATCCGAATCAAAGCCTCGGCCGGGATTGTAGGCGATTGAAACGTGAAACGCCTGGCCGTCCGCATCGTTAACGATGCCGGACGCGTTCCAGACGCCATCACTCGAAGCCTCGAGCTTTGACGATTGAACCAAGCCATCGGCAGCGGACTGCTGGCCTTGTTCGAAGATAGGGTCGCCGGTCCAACGCCGCAGGAGTTGCGGGGTGGCGACGGCACTGATGGGATGTCCAATGGTGCGACGCATAGTGCATCATTGTCCGCTCATCGCAGTCGACATACAAGAGGCTGAGGCCATTCGGCCGGCCGCCAGTCACCATTATCCGTCCGCCTGCCGCCTGCCGGTTGTCCGGTGACGGCGCCGACAGGCGGGTTTCGTGATGAAGAAATATTGCGCTTGACAGGGGCCTGCGGGTACCATGGGTCAATAGCCGATGATGAGTTTGGCTGCTCCGGGGAGCGTGAGCCACCCGATTTACCTGACGCTGTTGACGGCCAGATGCCATAAGGGGACGCGATCATGTCAGACGAACATTTCACGGGGGGTCCCGTGCGGACCGACGACCGCCGTCCGGCGGATCAGGACGTCAGGAGCCCGGAGCGGGCGACTGCACCGCCCCGACGCCCGACACCGTTGGCGCCGACACCGACTTTGCAAGCCTGGCGCGATAGTGGCACCGAGGCGATGAGCACTGTCGGCATCCTGGCACTTTCAGCCCTGGAGACGCTGGACGTCATCGGCCGCGCCGCCGGCAAGTTGGCCTACAACGCAACGACAGACGGCTCCCGGGCCGGCTTTGAGTTGATGCACGAGGTAGGCCGCACGACGCACGACCTCATCGTGGACGGGACGGCAACGACTGTGGACACGGCCGCTGATGTCGGCAGCCAGCTCGTCCGCGGGGCGACCCTGTTGAACAAGCAGGGCCGTGACATGCTGCACGTCGTTGAGGAGTTGGGTCGCGGGCTCGCAGCGGTGGCCTTTAGCCTGATCACCCGACCCGACAAGCAAGAGCCCGCACGCGCCGCGGCCATCCCCATCACGGTCAACTAAGAGCCGATTTCACTAGGTGCTCGGCCGCCAGGCCTGCACCGCACGCCGTGAGGTGCTTCTCGGTGGTCAGCACGAGGGTGCTGCGCCAGCCTGCGTCAGCGTTCCTCACCGTACCGCCCCGGGGACGCTTCGGGATGGAGACTGACGGGTCTCCCGTTGGTCGCCTTGGGCCTTGCCTGGCATTCCATCTCAGCACCAAGCACGGGCGCACCGACTGTGTTGGGCGCTAAACAGGGTGTGCAATCTGCGAGGCAGGGCACAGGCCGCATTCGCCGCCTGGCAACCGGATTTCCACTGGCCCTGGCGCGTTTGCCGGCTCTGGAGCCCTGGACGGGCAAACGTCCTCTGGGCTGTGACCGCAAGGTTTCGTATACTGCGCCTGGTTCGGCGCACGATGCCAGCCGCGACGCCCCCCACCCACAGATGGAGCCAGCATGAGCCAAGAGACGCGCGAATTGGCAATGGTCCTCAATGATCGTTTCCGTGAAGTGACCCGGTTGAACGAGCTCAAGGTAAAAGCGGTCACGTACCTCTTCAAACTTTTTGAAGACACCCTGAACGAAATGCGGCGCGATCTGGGCGGCATGGGCGGCGATCCGAGCGTGATGAAGTTTTACCGCTCGCCGGAAGACAACTACATTGTCCTCAAGGTCGGCAATGCCCTGACCACCGTCTACTGTCTCGACAAAATCGGTCTCTGCCCGGTCGAGATGGAAGGGTCGTCCGGCCTGTGCGCCCGGGTCATCGTCTTCAACGGCGACTACCGGAATCTCGAAGTCGAAGATGAAGACCAACTCGCCACTGTCGAGGAGGATTCCCTGTTCATCTTCTCCGAAGGCGCCAGTTCCTCTAACGTCCTGCTCTTCCACATCGTTCATCCAGTCGGCCTGCATGCCACCGATTGGAGCCGCTTCGTCCTGCTGACGCTGACAGCATTGACCCAAAAGAGCGATTCCCATTACTCGCCGATGCTCGATCAAATCATCAACCGTCGCTGAGTCTCGTCTTCAAACCAAGAAACCGGCCCCTCCTCCCGGAGGGGCCGGTTTCGTTTGGTGGGTGCCAAACTTACGCCGGTACGGTGTCACGCACGTCGCGGGCGGCCTGCTCGACCGCCTCGTGCAGAAACGGCACATATGCCCGGTGCTCCGGCTTCATCAGGCAACTCCGCAATACCGTCATCGTCGGCTGATCCCATACCAGGTCCGGATACCGGGCCGCCAACAGTGATGGACGCACCTGCAGTTTGGCCAAGTAGACCGGCTGTTCCGGCCGGGCCTCCAGGGCGGCAAAGATCCGGTCACTGGCATCGCTGACGGCGGAGGCCGTCTTTGTGGCCAGCCTGGGAAAAAACGTGACGATGTCCAATGCCGGCGGGACCACCAAGTCGAACAGGTCGCTGTCCGCCAATCGGCCGGCCCAGTCCAACGCCGCCTGCCGGGTTTGCCGCAGAACGGCGCCAAATCCCGATTGCGCCTGCAGGGGCAGGGCCCTTAGCGTCGTCCACAACGCGGCCGCCGCCGCGCCGGCCCGTGAACACTCCAGGCTGATCTCGCCTAGGTGCAGTTCGTCGCTGGTGAAATAGGTATACGGGGAATCATGCTGATAGAAACGCCCCACTGTCGGGTCCCGGAACAGCACACAACCGCACCCATAAGGCTGCAGGCCATGTTTGTGCGGATCGATGACGATGCTGTCACACTCGGCAATCGCCTGCCAGGGAGCCGGATCGATCGCCGGACGATCACCCTCGGCCAGCAGCCGGTAAAAGCCGCCATACGCTGAATCGACGTGGACACGCACGCCATGGGCCCGAGCCAGCGGCAGGATCCGGTCGATGGGGTCGACGGCCCCGATTGACGTTGTCCCGGCCGTGACCACCACGGTGCCGATCTGTCCGCCGGCCAGCAATGCTTCCAGGGAATCCAATCGCATCCGGCCCAAATCATCCGTCGGCACTTTGGTGCACGGCATGCGCAGGACATCGGCCATCCGACCGTGTGTGTAGTGACTGTCCTCACTGGCGGCGATCCCCATGTCAGGATGCAGTTCCCGGGCGATCCACAGTGCTTCCAGGTTGGCGATCGTCCCGCTCGAAGTCAGATGGCCCAGGTGATTGTCAAACCCGAACATCCTGGCCAGTTGGGCGACAGCCTCTGTCTCCAGCCTGGCCGTGGCAGGCCCCCCATCAAGGGCGTGGTTGTTCGGGTTGATCCCCATCGTCAACGTATAGGCGTACCGGGCCAGCGCCAAGGGCGGTTTCAGCATCTGACCGGCGTACAGGGGATGAAAGAACGGGTAATTGTCTTCCAGCCGAACGGCCAGGGCCTGCAGCGCCTCCGTCATCGTCTCAGCGGACAGTGCCAGGCTGGGATCGGTTTCAAAGACAGGCCAGCGGGCTTCCCATTCGGCGATGCGGTCCAAGCCGGCGTGCAAAGGTTGCAAGGGATCGTGCATGGGAAAACTCCGGGGGTTTGGCGATACTGTCCGCGAGTCACAGTGACCCAACCCTGCTCTCAAAGGGTGCGTCAGTCTAGCGGACCGTCTGCAACGGCAGTGGAAAAACCTTAGGGATGCCAGCGGTGGGTCGGCGATTCGACGAGGTGCAGGTCCCCGATGATGCCAAGCGGGTGTTGCGCAATCTGCTCGCGCAGCGCGGTCCCGAGCTTGTGCCAGCGGTTGATCACCCCGATATTCACAGAAAAGCCGAGAAACGGCGCCAACTGCGCATTCAACTCGACAAGCAGGCCCATCTCCCGCTCAGCCCGGGGATCCGTGGCCAATGCGGCCAGGATGGCCATTGGCAACTCATGATGGGCAGGCAGGACATCCATGAGGCTGTTGGCGATATGGCGGTAGGCATGCTGCATTTCACTGGTCAACTCGGCCGCAGGAAGCTCGAAACCTGCCCCCACTGGCCCCAATCCATGCACGCCGGCATCAAGGAGGACATGACGCAGGTCTTTGGCCGCCACAGGGATCGTCTTCACCGGCCGTTCCGGCGGGACGAACGGCTCAGCTTCGGGGTCGGGCGCCGCCACCACATGCTTTTGCAGCGCCGACGACCAGTCAGGCAGGGTGCGATTGCCCAGCGTTCCCGGCGGAAAGCCTTCGTGGCCGGGACCTGGCGTAGGCCAGATCGGACCGACCGGCCAAACCGGTCCCACGATGTCCATGTCGTCCACAGGCGCCTCGCTGCTACAAAATCTTGGGCTGATGATGCCCCAAGTCTAGCAAACGCAGCGGTGGCGACCGATAATCATTCAATTCCAGCCGTCCGTACACACGAAACAGAGGAGCCACCATGCGCATCATGATCGCCACCCATGGCAGCGAGGCCTGTGAAGACATTTTTCACCAGCTGAAACTGATCCTGGTGACGCCGGCCGCGTTATCCGAGGTGGTTGTCGTCACCGTCATCGATCAGGGGGACTCCGCCATGCAGGCCCTGTCCGGCATTTTGCCGACCGACACCCGGGGCGTCGAAGATGCCCAGCAAACGTTGGACCGGGCCCGGCAACTCCTGGGGCCGCTGGCGGACAAGGCTTATTTCCGGCAATTGTCCGGCACGCCGGGGGTGGAGATCGTCCGCTTCGCCCGTGAAGTCGGCGCCCAACTGCTGGTCGTCGGCAGCCGGACCCGCCATGGCCTGGATCGCCTCGTCATGGGCAGTGTCTCCGCCCACGTGGTGGCCAATGCGCCCTGTTCGGTACAGGTCGTCAAGTAAAGCCAGCTCAGACGGCCCAGGGAAAGGTATCGGGCGGTTCCAGTTGCAGCCGTTCGGGCACATGCAACGGCGACAGGGCGTGCGAATGGTCCACGTGGATGACCGCATCGTAGCGGGCCGCCAGATCGGTGGGCACGTAGTTGTCGAACCGCTCGTAGCGGGGTTGGTAAACGACCCCGATGGCCCGGTGTCCACGCACGGTCCGCATCGGCGGGATCGCGACGTCGGGACTGAGGACCAGGACCTGATCCTCCGGACGGGCCAAATGGAAGATCTGCTCCCAACTCCCCGCCGCCGCCATCGGCACCGGCAACTGGTACCACGGGGTTTCCCAACTGTGCGAGGCGATGACCTGACCGCGGTGGGTGAGAAAGCCAATCAACACGACCTCGTCCGCACCATAGCGTTCCCGGGCCAGTTGACCGATGCTCACCATGCCGGCCGCCGCCATGTCGGTCGCTCGGGCATCACCTACATGGGTGTTGTGGGCCCAGACGATCGCTTTTGATTTCGGCCCGTGATGGACCCTCAGGCGCTCCAGCGTAGCCATCATGTGCCCGTCCCGCACGTTCCAGGAGGCAGCACCACCCTGCACCATCGTGCGGTAGTAATGTTCGGCGTTGCGGGCGATCAGGGCATTCTGCCCGGCATTGAAATAGGCCTCGTTGCCCAAGGCGGTGTATTCCCGAGCGTGCCCGTTGAGATGGACCAGCAGGTCGACAACCTCTTTGGTGCAGCCTTGCGGCACCATCATCACCGTGCGCGCATACGCCTGGGCATCACCCCCATAGGGTTCGAAACAGCGAAATGCCCGTTTGGCCTGATCCACCGCCGCAGGATCGACCGCCTCGAGGTAGTCGGCGACCGCCCGCATGCTGTCCCACAGGCTATAGACGTCCAGGCCGTAGATGCCCACGGCTTTATCCGCCGGCTGCATCAGGTTATGGCCCCGCAACCATTCGGCAAAATCGACAACTTCCTGATTCGCCCACATCCAGGTCGGCCACCGGTCGAACGCATGGAGGACATGATGGGCGCTGACGCCGCTCTGAGGCAATCCCTGAACGTAGCGGCTCAGCCGGTAACAATCGGGCCAATCACCCTCCACACCGATGAACCGGAAACCCCGCTCCACGATCAGCCGGCGGCTCAATCGTGCCCGCCACTGGTAGAACTCTCTGGTGCCGTGGGTCGCTTCACCGATCATCACGCAGGCAGCATCTCCGACGAGATCCAGCAGCGGGTCCAAGTCGGCATCGGCAGTCAACGGCGTGCTGTGACGGGCCACGTAGCCCGCCATCGCCTCTACATCGGCGGTCGGTCCGACCGTGCCCGCCCCAAAACGTCGACGCATGGGACCCTGCCTCCCGACCCTGGATCATACCTCCAGCGTGCATGGGAACGGTCTGATGTGCCTGCACCGCAGGTCGAAAACAAAGTTACCTGTCGGGCGGGACTTTGGTGACGTCGATAACGGCCGCCTCGCGCACCCGCCTCATACAGTGGATCAAGCCACCCATGACCTTAGAGGAGAGACCCGTGTCCGAAATCGCCCTGCCCCGCAACCGCTCCTTCTGGCTGGGCGTTTCCCTGCTGGCCGTCCTGAGTCTGGCCCGCATCGTCGGCACCTAACGAGCTTGGTCTGGAAACAGCTTGGGCGGCCCTGCTGCGTTGTCGAGACCTACTCCGAAGCGGAGCGAAGGCACTTTCCGGTGGTCGGTAAGAGCCGTTTCCTAGCAGAGAGACCGCCCGAGCCGCTTCCGGAGCAACCCCGGCGACGGCGGCCGGTGCGTGTTTTTAGACTTTCGGGTTGTTAGATCTTCGGGCCGCGTTGGACGGCCTGACCGGCGGCCTCCCATGCTTTCCAACTTCCCCGCAATGCCAACGCCTCACGGAAGCCGTTGTTGCGGAGCATCATCACCCCGGCGGCGCTCGAATGTTCGGCCTGACAGGCGCAATACAAGACCACGGGTACGCGTTTTGTGGCGGCGGATTGCTTGCCCAACCAGGCGCCCAGGTTTTCGAAAGACACGTGGATCGCCCCCGGAACGTGGCCGAGTTGAAAATCCTTGTCTTGGCGCAGATCGATCACGATCGGTTTCACCGGACCAGCCAACTGCTTGGCCAGGGCCACCGGCTCGATCCGGGGCGCATCCTCCGTCCGCTGCAGCATGGCCGGCGCACCCGCAGGCACCGTCGTGCGGACCTGCTCGGTCGCCATGCCGACGCCCCACATCAGAGTTTGTGACCCGACAACCACGGCCAACACCCACCACGTCGAACGTTTCATCTGCTTTTCTCCTCGAACTCTCTCGCCGTACCATTATACGGCGTGTCTGCTGTGCCCCACAAACCCGTGCGTTTCGTCAATCCCCGTCCGCCAACCAGCGATTCCGGGTCGGCATCCCGGGGGATCCGCCCGATGGCGGCGGACTGCCATGCGGCGGTTTTGGCGGCGCCCCAATTGTTGGTGACGGGGGACGTTCATCCGGCGCCAACTGAGGCCCCCCGTTTGCCGGTTTGGAGGACGTGCCGTTGGCCCGCTTCGGTGGCACGCCGCCCGCCGGTGTCCCCGATTTGGCGGTGGCGGGCTGTGGCGGCAACGGGACAGAGTCGGGTGCCGTTGCTGCGGCCGCCGCAATGGCGGCTTTGGCCGTGAAGGAGGGGCCTGGCTGGATGGTCACAGGGGTGACGATGCGGGCCTGTTTGTCGTTGCGGAACAAAGCCGCCTGAACCAGCGCCTCGACTTCCCGATGATTGGCCACCCAATCACGGTGGCCCGTGGGGCCGACGGAGTTCGTCACGCCGAGGATCGCCGAGATCGGCAGGCCGAACGTGTGGGCGACGAAGGCCATGCTGTATAACTCCAGATGTTCGACGGCCGGAAAACCACCCTCGGACATCGTGGCCAGGCGGGTGGCGTGATCGGCGGCCAGCGTGATCGACGGCGTCTGGAGGCAGATCGCCATAGGCAGACCGGGCCATGGCGTGACCTGGAGCGCCTTGTACACGCTCGGCGGCATGTGGGCCGTGCCGTTCAGGACTCCGGGATCGCACCAGCGCACCAGCTTCGGGGCGATGAGGCTGCCGATCGACAGGCCACGTCCCAAGGCACCACAGGTCCCCAACACGATGATGCGCGTGGGCGCATGCACCGTCATCAGCATCGCCAGGCCAGCTGCGGCGGCGACACCACCGATACCGCACGGCTGCGCCACCCAACCGGAAGGCAGGGCCCCGAGTTGATCGAGTTCACCTCTGTAGGCGGCGGTGACCAGCACCTTTTCAGTCATAAAATCAGGCCTCTGATTTGATTGTAGGCGATGCCGCCTAGATCCAGTCCAATTCCGGCACGGCCGAGAGGACACCGGCCGCCGCCAAGCACCCGTACAGAGCCTTAAAGCCGGCTTTGTCCGAGTCCTTCACAGTGCGGGTGCTGGCATTGGCGTACATGCTGAGATACTGCCTGAGCTCGGCGGCATCCATCGGCGTCGTCGCCGTGTACTCGGTGACGAAGGTTTCCAGCTCGGCCATCCCGGCATCGAAGGACTCCACGAACAGGTCGGACAGGGCCTGACGCTGTTCCATGGGCAGCCGTCGGGCAACGACGTTCATGCCCAAAGGCAACGGCGTATGATTGGCAGCCTGCCACAACTCGCCCAGTTCCCCGATCTTGACCGTGTTGAACCGCTCGTAGATCAGGCGTCCCTCGTGGATGAGCAGGGCGGCATCCACCTCACCGGCGTGCAGGACCTCGAAGGTGCGGGACATCGGCACGATCGGCACCACCACCGGCTCAAAGTACGGCAGCATCGTGCGCAGCACCTGATAGGCCGTGGTCTGCAATCCCGGCACGGCGATCCGCCTGCCAGCCAGGTCGGCCAGCGTGCATGGCGACTTGGCCACGATGACCGGACCATAGCCGTCTCCCAGGGAACAACCCATCCGCAGGGGCTGATACCACGCCGCCACGGCGGGGTAGGTGGCCGCCCAAATGGCGATGACGTCCGCTTCATGACGCATGGCCCGTTCATTCAGTTGCTGGGTGTCCGCCTCACCAAAGGTCATCGGTACCGGCGACGGCAGTCGGCCCGTCTTGAGGGCCCAGAACATGAACCGGTCGTCTGCGTCCGGGCTATGCAGGATCGTGAGGGTCATTGGGGCTCCTGGGCGGCAGTGTTTCGCACGAACAAGCGGCATCGGGTCAGACAGGCCGGCAGCACCCAAACAGCATACGTGAGCCTCACGGTCGCTGGCATTGCCACCGGGATCGGCGCTCCGTCACACGGGCAGGGCCCAAGCGACGGAGCATCCAACTGCCTGTTGCCCAAAGCCAATCCGTCTGCCCGGCCAATCGTCATTGGCGCCTCCGGCGGCCCTGTCAGCGGCCTGTGGCGTGACGCAACGCTGATCGGACCGGGCCAAATGGGTCGCCTGGACTGATATACTGCCCCGCGGGCCCTGAGCCCGTGAACGTGCTGTAGTCCAAGTTGAGGTGTCACTTTGTATCTATCCGGCGAGACAATTCGGCAGCGGTATGTCGATTTCTTCCAGAGCAAGGGCCATCGGCATCTGCCGAGCTCCAGTCTGGTTCCTCACCAGGACCCGACCGTGTTGTTGACGACAGCCGGCATGCTCCAGTTCAAGCCGATCATGTTTGGTCTGGAAACCCCGTCGGACCGGCGGGTGGTCACCTACCAAAAATGCTTCCGCACGACCGATCTGGACAACGTCGGCCGCACGGCCCGGCACCACACATTCTTCGAGATGCTCGGCAACTTCTCCTTTGGCGACTACTATAAAAGTGACGTCATCCCCTGGGCCTGGGAGTGCCTGACCAAAGAGTTCGGTATCCCCGCTGAAAAGCTGTACGTCACCGTCTTCGAGACGGACGACGAGGCTTTCGGCATCTGGCGGGACGTCGTCGGCCTGCCCGAAGCGCAGATCATCCGCCTCGGCGCCGACACGAACTTCTGGGCAGCCGGAGAGACGGGCCCCTGCGGCCCCTGCTCCGAGATCTACTATGACCTGGGCGAGTCGGTCGACACCGGCGAAGGCGGGCCGGGTTCCGAGAACCCCCGCTACCTCGAGGTGTGGAATCTGGTCTTCATGGAGTTCAACCGCCTCGAAAATGGCGACCTCACCCCGCTGCCCGCCAAGAACATCGACACAGGCATGGGCCTCGAGCGGGTCGCCAGCGTCCTGCAGGGCGTAACCAGCAACTACGACACCGACATCATCCAGCCGATCATCAAAGCCGCCGCCGGGTTGGCCGGTACGACCTATGGCCAGGATCCCAAGATCGACATGGCCCTGCGGATCATCGCCGACCACGGCCGGGCGAGTGTCCACCTGATTCATGACGGCGTCACGCCCAGCAACGAAGGCCGGGGCTACGTCCTGCGCCGGGTGATGCGGCGGGCCCTGCGCTACGGCCGGCTGATCGGCATGCAGGGCGGCTTCATGTACAAGCTCGTCCCGACGATCATGGCCGCCGCCGTCAGCTACCCCGAGCTGAAAAAGGCCGAGAGCCGGATCACCGAGACGATCAAGCTTGAAGAAGAGCGGTTCGAGACGACGTTGGAGCGGGGCTCACGGCGGCTCGACGACATGAT
>JACMPN010000498.1 GCA_014377495.1 Candidatus Sericytochromatia bacterium | reverse complement strand
GCCTAGGCCAACGGCCGCCCGCCGCTGCGGCGGCCTCCCTGCCGGCGGACCTGGACCGGTTCATTCAGGCGGCTACCCGGGGTGGGATCATTCCGGCCCTGCTGGACCGGATCATGGCAGCCAGCGGCGGCACGCAGGCGATGATCTACGCCTTTCCCGAGCTGATCCACTTGGGCGGCCAGGGACCGGACGGGGCGACCGAGGCCCCGGATTCCCTGCCCGAAATCGTCATTCAGGCCCTGACGCAGAGCGAAACGGCGATCAATGTCGTGGTCCCGGATGGGCTGAACTGGGAGGAAGTCGCCGACGTGCAGGCCGTGATGGCGGTGCCGCTGGACGATTGCCTTGTGGTGGTCAGTGCCTCGGCCGCCGATCGGCTGTTCACCCTGGAGGACGCCGGGGCGATCAGGGACCTGGCGCCGCTGCTAAGTCTGGCCCGGGCGGACGTGCCAGCCGGCGCCTAGCGCAGGCGGCGGCCCTCCGGGGTCCGAATCAGATGCCGGCTATGGCCGGCTCTGCCGGGCAGGCCTCGGTATCGAACAGGAACGTGGCGTGCGGGTGGGCCAGGAAAAAAGTCAGCGGCCATTGCGGATCGAGCTGTCCGTAGCCCACGGCCGCCGCAGCCGCTTGTTTTTTGAGGCCATTGGCGGCAATGATCACCTCATCGGCGGCCAGCAGATCCGCCATGCCCGGGGTGACGACCTGCTCGAACCCGGCGAAATCCGGCGGCATGTCGGCGACGGTCTCCGGGGCCAGGCGGGATACGTACGTGCGGGTTGGCAGGGCGCTGCCCGGTTCGATGGCGGCGATGTGGCCATTGCCGCCAACGCCCAGCAGGACGATCGTAAAGCCGCCAAGGGCCGTCAGGGCCTCGGAGTACCGCTGACACAGCACAGGACCGCTGGCCGCAGCATCCTCAAAGCTGTGGATGTGGGCATCGGGCAGGTCCGTGCCGGGCTGCAGGAACTGGCGGACGACGTTAGCGAAGGCAAAGCGGTGGCTCACCGGCAAACCGACGCCGATCTCCACCGGCATCAGGTGGACATGGCGCAGGGACAGCTGCTCGGTCAGGACGATGTCGCGCAGCGCCGCCAGGCCTTTGAAGGTCGTCGCACCACTGGCCACACCGAGGACGACCCGGGGATGCTGCGTGAGGCGATCGGCCAGGTGCCGGGCCAGACTGGGGAGAAACACATCACTGGCGACCGTAATTACCGGCATCGGATCCTCACTGAGTTGACCGCTGGCACCACCAGACGGCGAATAGGCCGTGTCATCGCCACCCGGCCGGGTGGGCTAGACACGGGTCGGGGCACACTTGGCCAGTTCGGCGTAGGCCGGCTGGTCAAAGAGAAACTGGGCCCGGCGATGGGCCAGGAACATGGTGACGGGCAGCCTGGGATCGACCACGCCGAGGCCCAGGGACGCCACAGCGGCGGCCTTGCCGGCCCCGGCGGCAGCCACGATCACCTCGTCCGCCCGCATCAGGTCGCCGATCCCGGCTGTGACCACGAGGCCCGACGCCTGCATGTCGGCCGGGACGTGGCGCATCGTTTCTGCCGTGAGCTGGGAGACGAAGGGGGCCAGAGGCAGGGCTGCCGCTGGTTCGATGGCGGCAACATGGGCGTTCGTGCCGATCCCGAGCAGGGCAATGGTCAACCCGCCGAGGGATGCCAGCCGTGCGGCCATCCGCTGGCGAATCTCGTCGCCGCTGGCCCCGGCGTCCTCAAAGCTGTGAATCTGGGCCTCGGGCAGGTCGGTGCCCGGCTGGACGTGCGTCCGCACCAGGTTGGCAAAGGCCGTGTCCAGTTCGGGACTGCGGCCGACCGGGACCTCGAGCTGCAGGATGTGTACGTGACCCAGGGAGCCGCCCTGCTCGCAGAGCACCTGCCGCATGGCGGCCAGGCCCTGAAATGTCGTGCGGCCGCCGGCGACGCCGAGCACGACGTGCCCGTGTCGCTGCACGGCTGCGGCGAGCAACTCGCCTAGGCGCGGGATAAAGCGGTCTGTGGCAACGGATTGGATGGCAGTACTCCTTGCGACCGGAACGGGGCGTGTGCCATCTGGGGCCAGGGCTGGCGCTGTGTGGTCATCGGCGGACGATGACGGGCCGTGGCTCCCGGTGGAGTGTAGCCTTGTCGGCAGAGACTGTCGAGACATGCCTAGCACCCGTGCGACTCGTTGGTGGTGCGCCGAATGGCCGTGTGCCCGCACGGCCCGACCAAACGCTGGTATTATCAGATTCTGGTTCCACCCTGTCCGCCGGCTCCCCTGGCCGGCAGCCGGCGCGACGCGACTGCGATTCCCTTTCGGAGACCGTGATGTGACCCGTGCTGCGGGCGTCCTGTGGCGCCACCCCGATTTCCTGAAGCTCTGGGCCGGCCAAGCCGTCGCCATGGTCGGTGGCCAGGTCGGCATGTTTGTTTTGCCCCTGATTGCCATTTTGACCCTGCGGATCACCCCCGGGCAGTTGGGCCTCCTGTCCGCGGTGCAGGCGCTGCCGTCATTCCTGTTCGGGCTGTTTGCCGGGGTCTGGGTAGACCGGCGGCGCCGGCGGACGATCATGCTGTCGGCCGATGCCTGCCGGGCAGTGGTACTGGCCCTTATTCCCCTGGCCATCGCCATGGGGGTGCTGCGTTTTGAGCTGCTCTGCCTGGCGGGCTTCGCTCTGGGCACCTGCGGGCTGTTTTTTGAGATCGCCTACCGGGCGTATTTTCCCAGTCTGGTGGACCGGGAGCATTTGTTCGAGGGCAACAGCAAGATGGCTGCCGGCTCATCGGTGGCCGAGGCTGCCGGCCCCAGTCTGGGCGGCCTGCTCATGCAGCTTGGCGGGGCCTCGCTGACGTTGGGGGTCGCCGCCGCCGCCTTTGCCGGATCGGCCCTCTCGCTGCTCGGCATCCGCACGCCTGAGCCCCTGCCCGCCGTGACCCAGGAACGCCGCAGCGTGCTGGCCGACATCGGCTTCGGACTGGGCCTGGTCCGCAGCCATCCCGGCATGCGGGCGATGGCCAGTGCATCGGCGACGATGGCCTTCTTTACCGGGCTGACGGGCGTCGGCAGTCAGGTCGTGGCCTACTGGACCGTCTCGCTGCACATCACCCCGGTCGTGCTGGGCCTGATCATGACCCTGGGCAGCCCCGCCTCCTTTCTGGGGATCTGGCTGGCCGGTCAGGCCCGCCAGATCCTCGGGATCGGCCCGACGATGATCGGCGGCTCGATGCTCTGCGGGGCTGCCACCCTGGTGATGTCCAACGCCCACGGGCCCTGGACGGTGGGACTGGTGATGTTTGCCCACTGTTGCTTTGTGATCGGCCTGGTCACGACCGGCGTGACGCAGACCTCCGTCGTCCAAGCGATCACGCCGGCCCATCTGATGGGCCGGACCCATGCCAGCATGCGTTTTCTCGTCTGGACGGCCACGCCGGTCGGCGCCGTCGTCGGCGGCCTGCTGGCGGGGCGGTTCGGCGTGCAGGCGATGTTGATCATGGCCGGTGTGGGCATGCTGTGCGTGGCACCGTTGTGGCTGGTGGCTTCGCCGGTGCGCACGTGGCGGGGCTCCATGGCCCCGACGGAGCGGGGCTTGGAGCGGGTGCCGGCCGGGCCGGCCTGAGCGGGGATCGGGCCGGCACTGGCCGGGTTCCTCAGTTGACGATTGTTAGGTGGTAAGGCCGTGACACACGGAAAGGGAGCGCACAAATGGCTGTAGCAGAATTTGATTGTGACGTCGTGATCATGGGGGGTGGGCCGGCCGGCTCGGTCGCCGCCAGCACGTTGCAGAAACTGGGCCGGACGGCCATCATCCTCGAAAAAGCGAAGTTCCCGCGCTATCACATCGGCGAGTCCCTGCTGCCCCAGCAGCTGAGCATCCTGTCGCTGATCGGGGTCATGCCCGAGATCGAGGCTGCCAACTTCACCCGGAAAGTCGGTGGCGTCTTCCGGTGGGGCGCCAGTCCCACCCCATGGACCTTCGACTTCAAGGACGATCCCCTCAACCCGTATGATCATTCTTATCAGGTGGTGCGGTCCGAGTTCGACCACATCCTGCTCAAGCATGCCGCCAAGCTGGGTGCCGACGTGCGGGAAGAGGCCGTCGTCCAGGACGTGGTCGAAAGCGACGACGGCGTCGTGGTCACCTACACGGACAACGCCGATCCCCTCAAGCCGTCACGGCAGGTGCGGGGCCGCTTCCTCGTCGACGCCTCCGGCCAGGAGGGCTTCATCGCCCGCAAGCGCCAGAGCCGGGAGTACGATAAGCTCTTCACGAACATGGCCGTGTGGACCTATTACAACGGGGCCACCCGGATGGAGGCCCCTCGCGACGGCTCTATCCTCTGTGCCGCCTACGAGTGGGGTTGGTTCTGGTGCATCCCGCTCAAAGACGGCACGATGAGCGTCGGCACCGTCATCGACCGCAGCATGGTCGACACGGTCAAGCAGATGGGCATCCGCGAGTTTATGGCCGAGGCGATCCGCCGCTGCGACCTCGTCGCCGAGATGCTGGCCACGGCCGTCCCCATCGCCGCCGATCCCCACATGATCCGGGACTACTCCTACCGCAATCGCCAGGCCGTGGCGGGGCGGGTCCTTTTGGCCGGCGACGCCGCCCATTTCATCGATCCCCTGTTTTCGTCGGGCGTCCACCTGGCGACCTCGTCCGCCCACCTGGCGGCCCTGGCGATCGACCATGCGATGACACAACCCGACCAGCGGGACGCCGTCTGGGCGTTCTACGACCGGGAATACGGGAAGAACTTCGAGTCCTTCCACAAGTTCCTCACCTTCATGTACGACGCCCATGCGGCCGAAAGCAATTCCTTTTTCTGGCAGGCCCGCAAGGTCCTGGAAGGCGACGAGCGCCTATCGAACCGGGCCTGGTTCGTCCGGCTCGTCTCGGGTGGATCCCACCATCTGCTCAAGGGTGCCGGCCGGGACATGACGAGCAAGGTGGCCGGCATGCTGGGAACCGACGGGGCCACGTTGGTCAGCGAGATGCGGGGGGTCGAGGCCGACTCGGTCGTGCGGCTCTTCGAAAACGTCACGCTGAAGAAGGACTATTTGGTCCGCGCCGACCTGCTGGGCATCGAATTCGACTGGGTGATCACCCATGACGATGTCGGAATCCGCTTCCCGGCGGAGATGGTGCCGATGTTCGACGTGTTCAAGTCTGGGCAGCATTCGCTGCGGGGCCTGGCCCAGAACCTCGTCACGGTCAGCCAGGGACCGCCTGAAGCGATGCCCGTCTACCTCGACAACCTGATGATGGGGGCCACCCAGCTGGTCAACCTCGGGATGGCGGAAGTCCTGGCCTAGGCCCTACCAAACGCAGGCGCCTTCTCCGCCCCCCATCTGGCCGGGCCCCCGTGTTTCTTCGTGTTCCTCGTCTCCTCCGGTG
>JACMPN010000497.1 GCA_014377495.1 Candidatus Sericytochromatia bacterium | reverse complement strand
GGCATCCAGGACCTCGATGTTCGTGCCGACGCCGGCCGTATAGCGCAAGCGGGCCAGCCGCAGGGCCTCTCCGGCCGACTTCAGGGACTGATCGGCGTAAAGCTTGCGTTCGGACGCCTCCCGCACGTCGAGGAACGCCTGGGTGACTTCCAGCTGCACCTGCTGGCTGAGCTGGTCCATCTGGATCGAGTCCTGGGCGATCGTCATCTGGGCCTGGTCCGTTTTGGCGGCCACGCCGAGACCGTCGAAGAGCGGCCAGTTCATGTTCAGGCCGACGGTGGCATTCTGCTGGTTGGCGCTGTTCTGTTGGACGACCTGCGTGTCCCGCATGTTGTACTGGCCCACCAGGCTGACCGTCGGCCAGGTGCCGCGGCTGGTGATCGAGGCATTCAGCTCGTCGAAGGTTGTCTTGCTGCGCAGCGACTGCACGTCGGGCCGGGACTCCATGCCCCGCTTGATCGCCGTCTTCTCGTCGATCGTGACGTCGCCCACCTCGGCGGCCGGGTTCAGCTGCAACGGGCTATCGATCGCCCGGCCCATGACCAGGTTCAGCGCCTGATAGGCCTTGCGCCGGCCGTTCACGGCGGCACTCAGCTGCTGCTGTGTCTGCAACAGCGTGCTTTCGGCCCGCAACACGTCGACTTTGACGCCCGTCCCCGCCTTGAGGAATTTGTTCGTCTGATCGTAGTGGGCCCTGGCCTGATCCACCGCCTGTTGGGCGAGATCGAGCTGCCCCAACGACCGCAGGGCATTGAAGTAGTTTGTCACCGTCGTCAGGGCGATGTCGGAACGGGTCAAACGCCAACTGGCTTCGCTCTGTTCGACGGAGATGTCGGCGAGCTTGATCCCGTCGATGACCCGAAAGCCGGCAAAGACGACCTGCGTGGCCTGCAGGGTCGTGTTCAGCTGGTTGACCCGGGCGGTACCGGCAAAGGCGGCGAACTGCGGTGGCAGGTTGCCGCCCGAGGCCTGCACGGGGCCGACGGGATTCTGCTGGTTATAGGAACCGGTCAGGGTGACCTGGGGCAGGGCCTGGGCCGTGGCTTCCTGCACCTTGCTCTGGGCCATGGCGATCCGCTCGTGGGCCAGCCGCAGGCTGTGGTTCGCTTGCACGGACTGCTCGATGGCCCCACGCAGGGTGAGGATGGTCTCTTCAGCCATGGCGGGCACCGAGGCCATGGGGACGCCGATGAGCAGCCCGGCGATCGTGGCGAGGGTCAACGTGTTACGGGGCATGGAAACGATCCCTTCAGTTGTTCAGCAGGGCGGGATTGAAGCTGAGGCCGATCGAAAACTGATTGGCCGTGTCCTTGATGTCTCCGAACCAGTTGAAATACCGGTAGGCGACACCGACGCCGACGCCCGTGAAGAAGGCATAGTCGGCCCGGATGCCGGCCGCCACGTACTGCATGTTGCCGAGCGGGGCCGAGCCTGCCTCGACGTTGCTGAAGACGAACGGGTGATAGGAGGTGTCGGCAGCGATGTACAGCCGCTCGATGGGCCGGAAGCCCAGGAGCAGGTTGGCACCGAGACCCTGCCGCAGCGGAAACCGGTCCATGAAGGTGTTCGTGAAGGGGATCGGCTTGGCGTCCGCTCCGGAGCGGTTGTCGCCCTGGATGAAGTTGACCTGATACTCGGGGCCGATGGCGACGTCGAGCAACGGCGTGCCAAGATTCAGGACATAGCTGGCCCCGAGCCTGGCCTGCCAGGTGTCGAAGGAAACGGTCGGCTTGTACGGGAAACCCTCGACATCGACGGGGATGCGGTTGCGGGAGCCCTCGCCCCGGACAAGGAAGTTACCGAGCCGGAACTGGCCCTGGGCCATCAGCTGGTTGGAGATGAGGCCGTTCAGCTGGCCGTCGCCGCTGGCAAAGTTTTCGTTCTGCAGCTGATAATAGAGATTGAAGAGGGAATCGATCGCCCGCTGGCTCGTCTTTTGGGTGGTGAGGGCCGTATAGGGCCGGTAAGCGGCGATCGGCGACAGCTTCACCGTCATCGGCTCGGCCTTGGCAGTCAGCTGCAACGATTCGAAGGAATCGTGCGAGACATGCAGGTCGGTGCCGTACTTCGGGTCGAGAATCAGCTTGAAGCGACCCAGGCCGTCGGTGAGGACACCGTTCAGGCTACCGGGCTGGACCACGTAGGCGCTGGCCATCGGCTTGCCGGTCACCTGATCGACGACGGTGCCGGCGGCTTCCGACGGGGCGGCGGGCACAACCGCCCGCTTGGCTGCCGGGGCCGTCACCGGCTTGGGTGCCCGGGGCGGCACCGCCGTGGGT
>JACMPN010000496.1 GCA_014377495.1 Candidatus Sericytochromatia bacterium | reverse complement strand
CCGGCGCCCATGACGCCGGCGCCGATCACGGCGACCCGCTTGATTTCAAATGCCATGGTCGTGTCTCCCCGCCTGGCTTAGAGGCGCTCGATGACGGTGGCGATGCCTTGGCCGCCGCCGATGCACATACTGGCCAAACCGATCTTCTTGTCGGTCTTTTCGTGAACGGTCAACAGCGTGGTGATGATCCGGGCCCCCGAGCAGCCGAGCGCATGGCCCAACGCAATGGCGCCGCCGAACTGGTTCACCTTCTTGGCGTCGATGTCCCACTCCCGCAGCACGGCGAGCGACTGGGCGGCGAACGCCTCGTTCAGCTCGGCCGCTTCGATGTCGGCCCAGGTGAGCTTGGCCCGGGACAGGGCCTTTTTGGCGGCAGGCACGGGACCGATGCCCATGATGGCGGGATCGCAGCCGGCAGACGCCATGCCACGGATGACGGCCAGCGGCTTGAGGCCGAGGGCTTCTGCTTTTTCACGGGTCATGATCACCAGACCGGCGGCACCATCGGTGAGCGGGCTGGAGGTGGCGGCCGTGACGGTGCCGTCTGTCTTGAAGACAGGCTTCAGCTTGGCGAGGTCGGCTTTGGTCGACAGCCGAATGTTCTCGTCTTTGGAGACAGTGATCGGCTTGTTGGCGATGTCCTTCGTGTGGACGGGGACGACTTCGTTGGCGAAGTAACCCTTCTCCCAGGCGTCGGCGGCTTTGCGGTGCGAGTTCATGGCGAACTCTTCCTGCTCGTCGCGACCGATGTCATACTTGCTGGCCAGATTTTCGGCCGTCAGGCCCATGCCGATGTAGGCACTGGGCATGGCGGCGTAGAGGTCAGGGTTCAGGCTGGGGTTGTAACCGCCCATCGGGACCCGGGTCATCGACTCGACGCCCAGCGACAGGTAGACGTCGCCGCAGTCGGCCATGATCGCCTGGACGGCCTGATGCGTCGTCTGCATCGAGCTGCCGCAGAAGCGGTTGACCGTTGCCGCAGCCACGGAGAACGGCAGACCGGCGTGCAGGCCGATCAAGCGGGCCACGTTCATGCCCTGTTCGCCTTCGGGGAACGCACAGCCGACCAGGATGTCCTCGATGTCGTTGGGGTCGAGCTGACCGACACGCTGCATCAGCGCTTTGACGACAGTGACGCCCAGATCATCGGGACGGGTATTTGCCAAGCCGCCTTTGAGGGCCCGGCCCAACGGGGTCCGGACGGCGGCGACGATAACAGCCTCACGCATGGCGTTCTCCTTTGAAGAACCATAGGGTTGCGCTGGCATGGTAACGCACTGCATCGTGGATCGACAGTCCAGAGTCCCACATTCCCCAGACGGGCCAAATACGCATCAACAAAGGCTGTCATGCCTTTTGAGCAACCATGTGCCAGCCTAGGACAACCGTCCAAGTCAGCCGCCATGCGGGTCTGCCTTGTCCGGGCGGCAGTCGGGCCGGGGCGCGCCGCGCAGGCGAGTCACCGCCTGTAAATCGCCTGCTGGACTTCGGCCATTCGGCCGCCGAGTCTCAGCTTTGGCGACCTAGGCCTACATCATGACGTCGGCACAGGTCTAGCGTAGGATCTGTGGTCAGGACAAAACCGCCCGGTGATCGGCGGGGGACACACAAACGTGTGCTGCTCCTGCTTTTGGTCGCGAGTTGCACCACCCCGCCTTGGCGGGCACCCACCGGACCCGTCTGGGCCGTCCCGGCTCCCACGACCAGTCCCACCACGGTGGTGACCCCGCCCATCGCCACACCGCGCCCAATGCCCGTCCCCCTGGCCCTAGGCCCTGTACCGGTTCCAGTTGCGATACCGACCGTCGTCCCACCAATGGCGCCGATCCTGACACCGCTACCCGAACCGCCGCCCCGGTGGGTGTTCATCCGCACGCAGAGGGGATCACCTGCCCTCCTGCTATATGACCCGATCGTGCGTGTCTGGCAGGCACTGACGAACTTCCCGCTGACCGATCCTGTGGCCGTCGTCACCCGCAATGGCCTCGTGCTGGCCAGCGGCCTGGCAACGACCCCGGCACTCTATAATCTGGGGCTCGGCGCCTACGACCCGTTACGCGAACTGCTGGATGCCGCCAGCGGCGAACGCGCCGATCTCGACGGCTCAGGCACAGTCATCGCTTACACCGCAGGACCACCGGGCAAACGGCGGGTGCAGTTGTTCGACCGTCGCCTGCGGGTCATCAACGTCTTGAGTCGGCTCAACGTCGCTGATGAAACCTTCGATCCCACGATCGACGCAGCCGGGCGCTGGCTCGCCTGTGTGACCCGTCAGTCCGGGCAACAGGACCTCATGCTTTACGACACCCTGACGGGACTGACCGACCCGTTGCCGGAGATCAATTCACCCGCCAATGAAAGTCACCCGGCGTTGGAGGCCAGCGGCCGCTTCCTGGCCTATATTGCTTCGAACGGTGATCCACCCGCTGTCCGACTCTTTGACCGTCAATTGGGCGGCATCGACACGTTGCCAGGGCTTAACGGCCTTGGCGCCATGACCCGGGTGCAATTCTCCGCCGATGGTCGGCAGATCGTGGTCGCCTTTCAACGGGACGGCCATCAGCAGACGGCAGCCTATGACCGTGCGACGGGTTTCATTGATCCGTTGCGCGAGCTCAATCAACCTGGCAGCGACGTGACGTTCTAAGCGCCCTTGCGCCTTTGGCCGGTTTCAAAGCCATTTATTTGCAGCCGCCTCACGCTCACGCTGATTTTCTATCTATGGGGAACAATCGCTTTTCTTGGGTCGTCTGCCGGAGCATTGGGGTCGGCGTGCTTCAGTCCGTCAGCACATACAGACCAGGCCCCGCAGCGTTTCACCGAAGGAGGCAAACCAACGACACCTTTCCGATTCGCGCGCAGGGTCGAAAACGTAGCGGGTCGCGGACCCCTGAAACAAACGACCCTGGGCCCGTGCAGCGTTCACAATTGAGAATTAAAATATCGTTGACAAGGACCTGCCCGGTGTTGCACCTTTGATATCGTTGAAACGTAGCCATCAGGCGCTTTCTTAGTCGTTTGCCCGCCAACCGGCTGGCCCACGCAAGACAACTCTGTCGGCACAATCCAGTGTCACTGTCGCCCGAACAGTGAGGCCCGCACTCTGTTGTGGACAACCAGGCAGCCAGCGGATGGCGATCTGGCTCCGAACCCGTATAGATCACGTTAGGGAGTTCACTATGAAAAAAATCGCCTTGATCGCCGGTCTGGTGGCCATGTCATTCAGCTTCATCGCCACCCCCGCCTTGGCTGACGCCGGTTATTCCATCCAAAACAACACGGGCGTTACGGTCGCCGGGTTGCACATGTCCCCGACGAACCAGACGAACTGGGGCGGCAACATCCTCGACGGTTCAATGGAAAGCGGCGGCAGCGCCACCATCACGTTCCATCCCGATGACACCGAGTGCATGTACGACATCAAGATCGTCAATCCCGAGGGCGCGGAAGTGTTCGTGACGGGGATCGACCTTTGCAAGTTTCACAAGGTGACCTTCAGTGTTGAAGGCGGCAAAGTCGTCTACAACGCCGAGTAATCACGGCCGATCCGCCACCAACACCTGATGGCCGTGGGACGCAACACAGGGGGAGCCCGTGGCTCCCCCTGTGTTGCGTCCCACGGCCTGTTGCCTGTGGCAACGATCGCAACCACCGCAGGCGCTAGTGCCCTAAGCCGTCAGGTGCAGACTGGCCCAGAGGTGGGCAGCTGCCATCGAACGGTGCGGCGTGTACCTTTCCAGGATGCGTTGCGCCTGAGGCGCATCAACTTTCGGCAGGGTTCCGTCCAGCCGGGTCAGCGCAGATTGGATTGCCGCATCGCCATGCAGCGAGCAGTCGGCTAGGCCGAAACCACGCAGCAGCGTGTAATTGACCGTCCATGGTCCGATCCCCTTGATCGCCAGCAACAGCGCCCCCGCTTCCGCCGGCAGCTGATCCTGCCAGTCGATCAACGGTAACTTGCCATTTGCAGCGAGCTGGGCCACCCGCACCAGGGTCTCCGCTTTCGCCCGGGAGAACTGCCGCTGCATCAGCGCCTCGACACTGACGCCGGCAACATCGGCGGCATCCGGATAACACCACAAACCGCTGCTATGGCGCCGGCCGGACAGGACGATGAGTGACCGGCGCAATGTTGCGGCAAACGCCACATTGATTTGTTGGCCCATGATCGCCCAGGTCAACGCCTCGAACGTTGTGGCAGTCTGAGGAATGCGCAGGCCGGTTTGTTTTTGGATTACCGGGCCCAGCCGGGGATCGTCCTGAGCAAACGCCTCGAACGCCGCAGGATCAATTCGCAGGGCCAGCATATTTTGGACCGCATGCTGCAACTGGGCCGGTCCGGTGGGGCCCAATTGTCCGTCGACCAGTGCCTGACATTGGGCCGCTGTGCCCTGCCAGGCGATATCCAGCACAACCGGCATGCCGTCGATGACGCAGCCTTTGCGGATATGACCCTCTGTCACGACCTCGGCGATCGCCTCCGGATCACGCCGCTGAAAGGCCAACACCTCCCGGTCCCGATACCCTGCCGGCAATGCCACGCCAAATGCAACGGTGGCACTCATGTGGCGTCGTGAAAAATCACGCCCATCGTATAGCGGTTGCCCGAGCGGATCCGGCTGACGCCATGCCGCATGGTGACCCTGTAGGGCCCGTTTTTTTCCTGGACCGGACGCTGATTCACGGCGAACATCACGGCTTCACCCTGGACGAGCGGCACAACCTCGGGCCGGGACTGCATCCTAGCTCGCTGTTCGACCAAAACAAATTCACCGCCGTCGAAATCCGACTGCGGCCGGCTGAGCAAAAAAGCCACCTGGATAGGAAACAGATGTTCGCCGTACAGGTCCTGATGCAGGCAGTTGTAATCGTCCGTCCCGTATTTCAGGATCAGGGGCGTCGGTCGCATCTGACCTGCTTCATGGCAGCGGGCAATCATCTCCCCGTGTCGTGCCGGATAGCGTGTCTCCAGCTTCATGGCTTCGGCCCAGCGATTGGCGAGCGGGACCAGGTGTTCGTAACACGTGGTCCGCACATCGCTGACAAGGAGCGGCAGCGGATAGGCAAAATACTGGTACTCGCCTTGACCGTAGCCATGCCGGGCCATCACGATGCGGCTGCGAAAGACGTTGTCCCGACTGTAGAGCTCAATCAGGCCGGCACACTCCGCCGCCGTCAGCAGTGGTCCTGTCGTGGCGTAGCCCCGTTTGTCCAACCCGTCTGTCAGGGCCGCCCAATCGAGACAGGCGATGCGCGCGCCCAGGGGCTTTCCGGCCGATGTCGCCAGGACGGGCATCGACGTTTCTGCGATGGTCGGTTGGTGTCTCAAAATGCGCCCTCCTGCTCCAACAGCGCCCGTTTACGATCGATCCCCCAGCGATAGCCACTGAGACCGCCATCGGTCCTGACCGCCCGATGACACGGTACGATCACGGCGACCGGGTTGCTGGCACAGGCGCCGGCGACAGCCCTGGCGGCCGTGGGCTGGCCGATCCTTTGGGCAATCCCGGTATCGCTGGCGGTCTGTCCCAGCGGGATGTCCCGTAAAATTTGCCACACCCGCTGCCGAAAAGCCGTGCCCTGGATATCCAAGGGCAAATCGACCGTCTGACCCGGATGGGCGATCTGCGTCAGGACGGTGTCGACCCAGTCCCCGAACGCACGGTCGGCAGGAACGATGGTGGCCAGCAGGAAGTTCGCTTGCAATTCCTCGGTCAATGCCGCCGGATCGTCGCCAAACCGGACGGAACAAATGCCCCTGTCGGTTCCGGCGACCAGAACCGAGCCGTGCAGAGACGTGGTGATGGTGAATCGGATGTCGACACCCAGGCCACCACGCTGATAGTCGCCGGGCTTCATCCCAAGGGCATCGGCGGCCTCGATCAGGCGGCAGGCTTGGGTGACAGCCTCGGCGTGACGCGACTGCGGCAAGGCCTCATCGGGGCGACAGCGCTTGCACGGACGGAACCCCGCCAGGACAGCATCGGTATCGTGAAAGGCGACGGTTTTGCGGAGCGCCGGCCGTGACGGACAGGTGGGCCGACAAAACACGTCCGTCGCCGCCACGGAACAGACGCACTGACCGTCTGCAGACGGCGCCCGCTGCTGCAATGCAAGCCGTCGCCCATCGGCGGTGACGTAGTCACTGCCTGCTATGTCGTTTGTCTGTCGTGTGCTCATGTGGCATCCCTCGCAGTCGAACGGCTTCATGCAATGCGGGCATGATGCTACCGGGAAACGGGGCGCACACTCCGGGGATTGCTTTCAAATCCCTTGTGGGAAACCGGTTCAGGTAGGAAGTAAGTGCCGTAACCGTCCCATGACCTCTTTGGAGGCCTTGATCTTCAGGTGGACTTCGTCGCCATCCATGACGGTCTCGATCACCTGTGCTTCCCGGTGGATCAGGGCGAGATTCGCCCCATCGGCTGCCGGCAGGACGATCTGAGTGACGTGATGAGCGGCTTCGCGGTAGCCGACGATCGCCTGTAACAGCTCGTCCAGGCCCTGGCCAGTGATGGCACTGATCCCGACTGAAGGCAGGGTCGTGGCCGGGACGGGGCCGTCCAGCCGGTCGACCTTGTTCAGGACGAGCAGATGCGGTTTGTCTCCGGCACCGATCTCAGCCAGGACTTCTTCGGTCGCCCGGATGTGATCGAGGAAATGGGTGTGACTGGCGTCGACGACATGCAGTAACAGGTCCGCATCGCAGGCCTCGGCCAACGTGGAACGAAACGACGCCACCAGCAGATGGGGCAGCTTGCGGATGAAACCGACCGTGTCCGTCAGGAGGACTTCACCGCCATCCGGCAGGGTCAGCTTCTGGGTCGTCGGATCCAGGGTGGCAAAGAGCCGATCCTCGGCCAGGACGCCGGCCCGGGTCAAGGCGTTCAGCAACGTGGACTTGCCGGCGTTGGTATAGCCGACGATGGCAACCCGGTAGAAGCCTTCACGGCCCCGGCGGCGGGTCTCCAACTGGGTGCTGATTTTGCCCAGCTCTTCCTGCAAGTCGGCGATTTTCTTCTTGATCATCCGACGGTCGACTTCGAGCTGGGACTCGCCTTCGCCGCCGCGCATGCCGATGCCGCCCTTTTGCCGAGATAAATGGGTCCACATGCGGGTCAGGCGGGGCAACTGATACTGCATCCGGGCCAGCTCGACCTGGGTGCGGGCTTCCCGGGTGCGGGCCCGTTGGGCAAAAATCGCCAAAATCAGCCCTGTCCGGTCGATGACCGTCACGCCGAGACGCTTTTCCAGATTCTTCATGTGGGCGGGGGCCAGCTCATCGTCGAACAGCGCCGTATTGGCGCCGTGGATGGCCAGCAGGTCCCGCAATTCCTCGACCTTGCCGGTGCCGATGAAGGTGGACGAGTCGGGACGGTCGCGGTCCTGGGTCAGCCGGGCCGGCACAGCAAAGCCGGCCGTATCGGCAAGTTGGACCAATTCGTCGAGATGTTCTTCCACTCGGTCGCGGCTCGTCCCGGGTAAGGCGACACCGACGACAATGGCGATCGGCGTTTCCTGGTCGTTTTCATGCATGATTAAGGCCTTCTTCCTTATACAGCCTACCAGATCCACCATCCCGTACGGCGCTGCGGCTCACTCTGTGGCGTTTGGCGACACTCAGCCCCCGACCCTCAATATGCGCACGAGCAATGGACTGGTCGCCAAGGTCGTCACCACAGCCATCAGGACCATCATGGCAAAGACCGTGGGGGAAATGACCCCGAGCTCCAGCCCGATGTTCAGAACGACCAGTTCCATCAGGCCGCGCGTGTTCATCAGCACGCCGAGCGCTGCCCCCTGCCTGGCCGTCTTTCCCGTCAACCGTGCCGCCAGGTACGTGCCGCCGAACTTGCCAATCGACGCAACGACGATGATCGCCGCACACCAGAGCCATTGATCGACACCCGTCACCAGGCCGATGCTGGTCTTGAGGCCCGTCAGGGCAAAAAACACGGGCAAGAGCAGGATGCCGATCAGATCGTGCCAACGCTGCTGCACGGCATGGGCCAGCGCACTGTCGGCCGGCACGAGCACGCCGAAAAAGAACCCGCCGAAGAGGGCATGCAGCCCGATCGCCTCCGTCGCCGCAGCCGAAAGCAACAGTCCCACCAGCACGGCCACCTGAACACTGGCGGTGACGGGATGCTGTGGCCTGCCTGCAGGCGCCAGCCTGGCCAGCCAGGGCCGGACGAGCCCCATCATCACCGCCACATAACCGGCCATGCCGAGCGCCATTGGCCCGAGACCCTGGGTGTTCGATTGGGCGATGCCGACGATCAAAGCCAGTACGCACCAGGCGGTGACGTCGTTGATCGCCGCACAGGTCAGGGCCATCTCGCCGATGGGTGTCCGGTGGAGCGAGCGATCGGTGAGGATGCGGGCCAGGACCGGAAACGCGGTGATCGCCATGGCCACGCCCATAAACAGGGCAAACACGCCAAAGGAGACGGTCCCGACCCCAAAGACCGGGAAAAGGCCCAGGGCCAGTCCCGCGCCGAGCACGAACGGGACAACGATGCTGGCGTGGGAAATCGCCACGGCGGTCTTGGCCGATTGGCGCAGGCGGGCGGGATCCAGCTCCACACCCACCAGAAACAGGAACAGGTTGATGCCGACTTGGGCGATGAGCCCGAGGCCCGGCATGATCGCCGCCGGAAATACCCAGGCCGAGACGCCGGGGGCCAGCCACCCCAGCAATGACGGACCGATCAACAGACCGGCCACGATTTCACCGACGACGGCAGGTTGCTGCAGTCGCTGAAAGAGCCACCCAACCGCCCGTGAGGCCCCGATGATCAGGGCCAGGGCCAATAGTGTGTGCAGCAGGGGGTTCACCGCTGCGGGCTTGGCCGGCACGACACTGGCGGCGGCCATGTCGAAGGGTGCACTCAAACCTTTGCCGGCGCACAGGATCAGGGCGACGATGCCCAGGGCAGCCAGCAGCATGAGGACGTAGCCCAGGGTCACGGCCCGCCAGCTGGGCTGAAACGGTTCGGGATCGGTTGCCGCCACGGATGCCATCCTCATCTAGTGCCTCGAATGCCCGCAGCGTAGCGGAGCCCGTGGCGTCTTTCCAGGCCGGGACCATTTCAGCCCGGGTGGTGCCCAATGCGGCAGGCCCCAGACAAAAGTCATCACCACCCCTTAAGCAAGGTTTAACCAGATCACGGTGATAAGGCTTTGGCGATGACCCGGCAGGGTGTCGGTTCCCGAGGGATTGGTCGGCTTGGCAGAACGATCGGTTTTTCGTAAACTGGGCTTAACCCGTGAGCGTGGTCACAGGGTGTGTGATGGGTCATGTGCGAGGAGGATGCGGTGCGGACAACGGCTGTCTGTTCCCTGACGACGCTGGCGGCGCTGACCCTGGTTAGTGGCTGTGCCCAGTCGATGTCCCGGCCCCTACCGGCCGCACCCCAGCTGATGGTCGCTCACTCGGAGACGACCGGTCTTGCTGCGGCTGAAATCGCCCTCGGCAGACAACTTTTCTTCGACCCACGTCTGTCCATCGACAGCTCGATCAGTTGCGCCACCTGCCACGATCCCAAGCTCGGCTTTGCCGGCAACAGCAAAGTCGCCACCGGAGTCGGCGGCCTCAAGGGCGGGCGCAATGTCCCGACGATCCTCAGTTCAGGTCGGCAACCGTTCCAGTTCTGGGACGGGCGCATGGCGACCCTCGAAGCGCAGGCACTCGGTCCAATCCAGGCCCCCGACGAGATGGCCATGCCGTTGCCGACATTGACGGCTCGCCTGCAGGCCATCCCCGTTTACGAGACCCAGTTCCGCACGCTCTATGGTGGGGCTGTGACCCCCGAGCGCATCGGCAAGGCGATTGCGGCGTTCGAGCGGACCTTCATGGCCCCGGACGACGGCACGACCCGCCTTTTGG
>JACMPN010000495.1 GCA_014377495.1 Candidatus Sericytochromatia bacterium | reverse complement strand
GAAATTCAGGTGGCAGGCACACGCTGGTGGGGTTTCGGCCTTAGATCGGCCGCCCGATCGGTCCCGCCCGCTGAAAGGCCCTGCCCCCCATGAGCCTGTCCCCTGGAATCGATGTCCTCGTCATCGAGGACGACGCGGACATCCGCGACGTGATCGTCCTTGTGCTGGCGGAGACCGGGTATCGCGTGGCGACGGACGCCAACGGGCTGGCGGGCCTGGATTACCTGCGTTGCCGGCCGTTGCCACGGCTGATCCTCTTGGATCTGGCGATGCCGGTGATGGATGGAGTGACGTTTCTGGTCGCCAAACAGTCGGTTTCTATCTGGGCGCCCGTTCCGGTCGTCCTGATGTCGGCCAGCCACGAGCGGCGTGTCGAGGCGGCATTTGCCACCGTGGAGGTGTTTCTGGCCAAGCCCTTCGGCACAGACCGCCTGCTGACGACGCTGGCCGGGATGATCGGCGAGCCGCAGGCGGCATAACCGCCGCCTCAGCCCAGATGCTGGGGATCGACGTCCACGGCGACGGTGACCCCGGGGGGCGGCGGCAGGTCACGCAGGGCGATGGGCAGCCATTTCTGCATGGCACTTAGCGACTCGCACTTGATCAGCAGGTGATGGCGGAACTGGTCGCGGATCCGCGTGATCGCCGCTGGGACGGGGCCGAGCAGGCTGTGCAGGCCGGGCACGGGGGCTGCCCGCCAGGCATCGGCCAGCCGCTGGGCGTGATTGGCTGCGTGGACGTCGTTTTCACTGGTGATCAGCAGGTTGATCAGGTGCAGGTAGGGCGGATAGCCCAAAGCCTCCCGGTCCAGCAGTTCCGGGGCGATGAAGGCGGCGTAGTCGTGTTTGCAGGCCGCCTGCAGGCAGCGGTTTTCGGGATCGTAGGTCTGCACGACGACCCTCCCCGGTTTCACGCCCCGGCCCGCCCGCCCGGCGACTTGGGTGAGCAGTTGGAAGGTGCGCTCGCCGGCCCGGAAGTCTGGCACGTGCAGGGCAAAATCCGCCACCAGCACCCCGACCAGGGTGACATCGGGAAAATCCAGGCCCTTCGTCACCATCTGCGTGCCGATGAGGATATCCGCCTCGCCGTTACCGAAGGCCGTCAAAATCGTCTGGTGCGAATCCTTGCGCACGGTCGTATCCCGGTCCAAACGCAGGATGCGGGCATCGGGCCAGAGCGACTGGCACATCGTTTCCACTTTTTGGGTGCCGGTGCCCTTGTGGCGCAAGGTGGGGAACCGGCAACTCGGGCAATGCTCCGGCCACGGGGCCTTGTGGCCGCACAGGTGGCAGAGCAGAAAGTGATCCTGATGGTACGTCAGGGCGATGGCACAATGGGGGCAATGCACCCCGGCCCCGCAATGCCGGCAAAAGACCACCCGGGCAAACCCGCGACGGTTGAGGAAGAGAATCACCTGTTCCTTTTGGGCCAGGGTCTCGCCGATGGCCAGTTCGAGGACCCGGCTGATCGGGCTGCGGCGCCCGTTGGCCAGCTCGTCCCGCATGTCGACCGTGCGGACGCCGGGTAACGGCCGACTGGCGACCCGCTCCGGCATCTCGGCCAGTCGGACATGGCCGCCCAGTGCAGCCGCAAAGGTCTCCGCTGACGGGGTCGCCGAGCCGAGGATCACCGTGGCGCCTGTCAGCTCCGCCCGTTTCCAGGCCAGGGTGCGGGCGTGATACCGCGGTTGCGTGTCTTGTTTGTAGGACGGGTCGTGCTCCTCGTCCAGGATGATCAGCCCCAGCTGGGGCACCGGGGCGAAGATCGCCGAGCGTGTCCCGACGACGACGGGCGCCAGGCCGGCCCGGATGCGGGCCCACTGGTCCCCCCGTTCGCCGGAGCCGAGGGCGGAATGCAGGATGGCCACCTGCGCCCCGAAGCGGCCGCGGAACCGGGCCACCAGCTGAGGCGTCAGCGAGATTTCCGGGACGAGGACCAGCGCCGTTTCACCATCCGCCAGCACCTCGGCGATCGCCGCCAGGTAAACGTCGGTCTTGCCCGAGCCCGTCACCCCGTGCAGCAGCACCGTCTTGGGCGCCGCCAGCCGGGCCTCACGGATCACGGCCAGTGCCGCCACCTGGGCAATGGTCGGCTCGTGGTCTCCGGGCATGACGACCGGCCCCTGCCCGGGCACCCGGAGGATCCGCTCGCGGGCGATGGCGACGGCCCCTTTGCGCTCCAGGCTGCGGGCGGTGGCCGCCGTCGTCCCTGCTTCGGCCATGAACCGGCTGAGGGACATCGCCCCGCCCTGGTGGACGAGAAACTGGTACAGGCCGTCCTGTCGCGGGGTCAGGGCCGCCGATCCGTTCGTGGACCGGATCATCAGCTGATGTTTGCCTATGTCCTTGGGCGGGGCCAGGTGGCTGACCACCTGGATCCAGTGCCGCCGCCGCCAGTCGCGGATGGCCAGGTTCGCCGAGTTCGCCGCACCGAAGTGGTGGCGCAATCGGCGCAGCGACACCCCGTCCGGCTCGTCCCGCAGCATCTGGGCGATCGGTCGCCATTCGGCGGGCAATACTGCGGTGGGGGGCATCTCGGCGGCGGCGGTGACCAGCGATTCCGCTTTGCCCAGGACTCCGGGCGGCACGGCGGCGTGGATCAGGTTCGCAAAGGGGGCGATGTAGTAGTGACTGGCCCAACGCAGCATGGCCAGCAGGTCGGCGGGCAGGTCGGCGCCGTCGATGGCGGCCAGGATGGGGCGGACGTCACGGTCCGGCTTGACGGCGCTGAGCGCCACAATGAAACCCGCCAGCGTCTGGTGACCAAACGGGACGAGCACCGGCGTTCCCAGGCTGGCCGCATGGGCCAACGAGGCGGGCACCGCGTAGGTGAAGCTGCGTTGTTGCAGGTCGCCTGGTGCCGTTTCCAACAGCACCTCGGCATAGGTAAGGCTCATCCACCCCTCATGTGCATCGCCAAAGCTGAACGCGTCAAAACGGGCCCGGGACGCGGAGCGTTTCCCGGGCCCGCCCGCCACCTGTACCCGTGTGGACCGCGGCGAGGCGGCCACACCGGGCTACTGCTCGGCGACGAGTTCTTTGATGGCGGCCTTGATGGCCCGGTTGTTGGACAGCTCGGCCGACGTCTGGGCATGGCCTTCCATGATCTGTTTGGCCCGCCGGGCAACCTTGTGGACCAAGCCGTAGCGGTTCTCGGATTCGGATTCCAAGACGAACAGTGAGGTGGTCTGCCCTTTGCTGTGAGTGCTCGGTTTGCTCATGGTTTCTCCCGGCGCAGGTGCGCCACTCGGCAATGCTCAGCCTGGACGATGGCCCGGATCCGGGTCACCGCCGCAGAGACTTCGTCATTGATCACTAGATAATCATACAGCGGCAACGCCAGCATTTCCTCACGTGCCACTGTCAGACGCCCGGCGATGCTGGCTGCATCTTCCGTCGCCCGGTCCGTCAGGCGCTGACCGAGCTCATCCATGCTCGGCGGCACCATGAAGATGTAAATCGCCTCTTCGCCCCGTTCGCGAATCTGGCGGCCGCCCTGGACGTCGATTTCGAGGATGACGTCCCGCCCCCGCAGGATCTCGCTCTCGACGAGGGTGCGCGGCGTCCCGTAGCGGTTGCCCTGGTACTCCGCCCATTCGAGCAGCGCCCCCGTGCTGACCAGCTCATCGAACTCGGCATCGGTCCGGAAAAAGTAGCTGACCCCGTCGACCTCGCCGGGGCGTGGCCGCCGCGTGGTTGCGGAGACGGACAGGCAGAGGCTGCGGCCGTCGGCGTCGGGATTTTGCATCAGCTGGCGGACGACGGTGCCCTTGCCCACGCCGGAGGGGCCGGAAATGACCAGCAGCAGGCCGCGGTCCGGCCACCCGCTGGGAACTTCCATCCAGGTTGTGTCGGGGGCAGTCTCTACCATCATCACTCCACCATCTCACGTCTTACGTATCGCTGGGCCAGGGTCTCCGGCTGCACCGCCGCCAGATGCACTCCGGCCCCATCGGTGATCACGACGGCCCGGGCCTTGCGGCCGGCCGTGGCGTCCACCAGGGTGCCTGCCGCCTGTGCCTCGCTGATCAGGCGCTTGACCGGCGCCGAGTCAGGGTCGATGATCGCCACCACGCAGGCCGCCGCCACCGTGTGGCCGTGGCCGAGGTGGACCAAGGGATGCAGGAGCGCCGGCAAACTCATTCGTCGTCGTCATCGCTTTCCCGGGGCAGGAACCGGTGCGCCACCGTCTCGGGCTGGATGGCCGACAAAATCACGTGGCCCGAGTCCATCATGATCACCGCCCGGGTCCGCCGCCCGTAGGTGGCATCCACCAGGCGGCCCGTATCCCGGGAGTCCTGGATGATCCGTTTGATCGGCGCCGACTCCGGGCTGACGATCGCCACCACCCTGCCGGCAGAAACGATGTTGCCGAATCCGATGTTGATCAACTTCACCTGGGGCCCTCAGTTGCTGCCACCGTTGGCCGGGCCCGATCTCGCAAACGGCCGCCACGCGGCCGGCAGCTCCTTCGTCCGGTCCCCTATTCTAACGTGGACCAGGCCGCTTGGGGTCGCGTTCGCAGCTGAAAAGTGGGCAAACATGCGCATTTGCTGGTCCCGGATGCCGCCATGCCGGGGTGGGGGGGCAGCGACGCGATTTTTTTCGCCAGACAGGCCTGTCGGGTCGGCTAGCGCCAAGGGCCCGCAGTGAATCAGGACGCGGCGATCTCCGCCACCATCGCCGTCAGGATGGCGTCGAGCCGCCGGGAGACGCCCTTGGCCACATCGAGGACTTCGTCATGGCTGGTCGCTGCCATCTCGTCGGTCGTGTGGGTGACGTTCGTGATCGCCGAAAAGGCGACGACGTCGAGACCCATGGCCGTCGCCCAGAGAGACTCGGGCGTCGTGGACATGCCGACAGCATCGGCGCCGATGCGCCGAAAGGCGGCGATCTCCGCCGGGGTCTCGTAGCTGGGGCCCAGCAGACCCAGGTAGACGCCCTCACGGATGAAGACGTTCTGGGCGGCGGCGGCCCGCCGGGCCATCGCCTGCAGGGCCGGGGCATAGGCCAGGCGGGGGCGGGGCATCAGCTCGGCCAGCCGCTGCATCTCGACCAGCTCCGGCTGGTGCAGGTTGATGTGATCCTTGAGGAGCATCAGGTCGCCCTGGGCATAGCTGACATTCAGGCCGCCGGCGGCATTCGTCAGGATGGCCCGTTTGGCGCCCATGGCGGCCAG
>JACMPN010000494.1 GCA_014377495.1 Candidatus Sericytochromatia bacterium | reverse complement strand
CGGGAAATCCTGGCCGCCACCCACCGCTTTCCCGGCGACAGACTGCTCAAGGTCGCCGGCCGCACCCTGCGCCAGTGGCGCCAACTCTACCGCCAGCACAACATCGCCGGGCTCCTGCCTAAAACCCGCCAGGACAAGGGCATCCCCCGGGCCGTCCCGCCCGAGGTGATCGAGAAAGCCAAGGCCCTCAGGGCCGAGTTGCCCTCCCGTTCGGCTGAAACCATCGCCAACATGCTGTCCGAGCCGGAACACTCTCCCGTCTCGGCCGGCACGATCGCCTATCACCTGCGAGCCGCAGGCTTGCTCAAGACCGGCGACACCGAGCCCAAAGCCTTTCGACGCTTCGAGCACAAGCGGCCCAACGACTCCTGGCAATCCGACCTCTCCGACGGCCTCTGGATGCCGGATCCCACCGACCCCTCCCGACGCCGCAAGTGCTACCTGCACGCCTTCATCGACGACCACAGCCGGCTCATCACCCATGCCGCCTTCTACTGGCGGGAAAGCCTGCCGGCCCTGGAGGACTGCTTCCGCCAGGCCATCGCCAAGCACGGCATCCCCAGCATGGTCTATTGGGATTATGTTCCCCGCCACATAATCCCAATTATGTGCCCGGGCCGATTATGTGGCCGCCCATGCCCTTATTGGTTGACGACGCCGTTCTCCCGTTTGATTTGGGCACATAACGTGGGCTTGGTGCCCAAGACGACTTCAGCACGCATGGCGTGGAACGAGGAGGTCGTCAATGTTGGAAAGCTATTTCATCCGCCCCCAAACGATCGATCAGATCAAGGCATCCTGGATTGGTGGTGTGATCGAACGATACGTCGACTGGTTAGCGCAGCAAGGGTATTCCAGCCGCACCGTTTATCGCCGGGTGCCGGTTCTGCGGCGTTTCGGCGAGTTTGCCAAAGCTAACGGCGCCGTTGAACTGGAGGATCTTCCTGACCACGTGGAGGCGTTCGTCAACAGCGAGGTCCGCTCCCGGGAGAAAGCAACGGCCACGGATCGATTGCGCTTGGAGCGAGCTCAGAACGCCCGAAACTCGGCAGTCCAGATGCTGCGTCTCGTGATTCCCAGCTACCATGGGCAGTCTCGCGGTGACGACGTGGTGCAAGATCCCTTCGAGCATTCAGTCCCGGGATTTTTCGCCTATCTCCGTTGCGAACGAGGTCTTAGCGAGCAGTCGATCAAGTTCTACACAGCCAGCCTACGGCCATTCGAAGCGTATCTCGATCGCATTCGCCTGGTGAGCGTGTCTGACTTATCCCCTACGATCCTGAGTTCCTTTGTGGCCGAAAGCAGTCGTCGCCTCAGCAAACTCTCGCTAAAGGGCCTCTGCTGCAACCTCAGGGTCTTTCTTCGATACGTTCATCGAGAGGGCCGCACGCCAAGAGATCTCAGCCGTGCGGTGGGGGCGCCCGTGGCGTATCGCCTGGCCAACATTCCCCGGTCGGTGACGTGGGACGAAGTCCATCGAGTGCTCGAATCCGTTGATCGCCGCACCGCGGCCGGAAAGCGCGACTTTGCCATCCTGCTGCTGCTCGTGACTTACGGCCTTCGCTCACGGGAGGTCGCTGCACTGACATTGGACGACATCGACTGGCGGCAGGATCGTCTTCGTGTCCCCGAACGCAAAGCCGGTCCCTCGACCGCTTATCCGCTGTCAGCCATCGTGGGGGAGGCGATCGTCGATTATCTCCAAAACGGTCGGCCCAAGACGGAAGATCGGCGCCTCTTCCTTAGCGTCGTCGTGCCTTACCGCCCCATGACGTTCTCCTCGGTATCGATGCGGGCATCGTATTACCTGCACAAGGCTGGGGTTGCCGCACCGCGGCTTGGGTCGCATACGTTGCGCCATACCTGCGTCCAGCGGCTTGTCGACGCTGACTTCCCTCTCAAGGTCATCGGCGATTACGTGGGCCACAGGTCGGCGGCGTCGACCGAGGTCTATACCAAAGTGGCCGTCGAAGCCCTACGCATGGTGGCCCTCGGAGACGGGGAGGATGTGCTGTGATCGTGAAAAACACTTCCCCTCAAAGCACTCTGACTGACGCTATCGCCCAATTCATCGCTAACGGCCGGGCTCTCGGAAAGCGCTTTCGAACTGAGGAAGAGCATCTTCGCCTCCTGGAGCGCTTCTTGCTGAGATTGGGGATGGCAAATTTGCAGGACGTCACGACTGAGACCATTGAGGCGTTTCTGATCTCACGGCCCCGTCGGTCAGCTCGGAGTTTCAATCATCTCCTGGGTGTCGTTCGTCGGCTCTTTGATTGGCACGTTGCTCAAGGTGCTTTCGACCGATCTCCCGTCACCATCAGGCCGCGGCGGGAGGTCGCCACCAGAATCCCTTTCCTGTTCGACGCTTCGCACGCCCGCCGTTTGCTGGACTTGGCCGGCACGCTTGCAGATGGGCCGAACGCACCGCTCCGCGGCCCAACCTATCGCACGATCTTCGCGCTGCTGTATGGCTTGGGATTGAGGATCGGCGAGGTGTCACGCCTTTGTCTGGGGGACACGGACATGGATCGCTGTGTGCTCGTCATCCGGCAAACGAAATTCTCCAAAACCCGTCTCGTGCCGTTTGGGCCAAGAATCGCCGAACTTCTGACCGGGTATCTCCGGCTACGGCCACGAGGAGCCGGCGGTACGTCGCCGGAATCCCCCTTGTTTTCCTTCATCAAGGGTCAGGTCGTCGCTCCCGGGTCCATCCGCAACACGTTCCATGGCCTCGTGAAACAACTCCAGCTCACTATCCCCGTCGGCACCGCCACACCCCGTGTTCACGACCTGCGACATTCGTTCGCCGTTGGCACGCTGCTGCGGTGGTACCGCACGGGGGCACAACCAGCGGCCCTCCTGCTGCGCCTTTCGACCTTTCTCGGTCACGTGGACCCGGCATCGACGGCGGTGTACCTGACGATCACCGCCGACCTGCTCAGTGAGGCAAGCGGCCGATTTGAAACGTTTGCGGCGCCTGCCGCCCTGAGGGCGGAGCCATGAGCGCCGCTTCGCTCGGGCCCATCCTGTACGCCTTCTTCGTCGATCACCTCGTGGCGATGAAAGGTCTGCGCCCATCCTCGATCAAGAGTTATCGGGATGCCATCCGTTTGTTTCTCGGTTTCGTGGCGGCGGATTCACGGCGAAAGGTCTCACGACTGGCACTCGCCGATCTCACGTTCGAGCGGGTGCTCTCGTTCTTGCAACACCTTGAGATCGAGCGGGGGAACCACATCCGAACCCGTAATCAGCGCCTGGCCGTCATTCACGAGTTCTTTGATTATCTGGCGGCCAAGGATCCCGAGATGCTGCGGGTCTCAGAGCGCGTGGCCGCAATCCCGGCCAAGCGGGTAGCGCCTCCGGAGACGCATTTTCTGGAGCGCGACGAGATCGAAACCCTATTCGCCGGCCTGCCGCAGAAGGGGCGAAATGCCCATCGCGACCGTGCACTCCTTTTGTTTCTCTACAACACGGGCGCCCGCGTTCAGGAGGCGGCCGACATCCGTGTCCAGAACCTTGACCTGGGTTCTGCGCCCCGGGTGAGGCTGCATGGAAAGGGCGATAAGTGGCGAACCTGCCCGCTCTGGGAAGAGACGGCACACCAAATCCGACTTATCCTCCAGCAGCAAGGGATTCAAGACCAGCCGGAAAGTCCGGTCTTCTTCTCTCGCCCTGGCCAACCGCTAACCCGCTTCGGCATTTATAAGCTCGTTCGCCGGCACACACGAGGGCTTGAACGCAATCCCCAAGCGCCTGGATCACGCCGCATCAGTCCGCACATCTTCCGCCATACCACCGCCGTCCATCTGCTTGAAGCCGGCGTCGAGGTCAATGTCATTCGAGGCTGGCTCGGCCATGTCAGTCTCGACACGACCAACCGCTATGCGGAAATCAACATGAGGGCAAAGGAAGCAGCCCTGAGTGCCTGCACCCCGCCGACAGAGGCATCCAAGGGATTCCCACGAAGACCTGTTTGGCGCAATGACGAAGTGCTGCTCTCCTGGCTCGACTCCCTGTGACGATTATGTGGCCACCCGAACGCGCTCCGCCCCGCTGGGGGCCCGCCTACAACAAACGGGCCACATAATCGGCTCGGGCACATAATTGGGACAACGGCAGCGTGTTCCGGGCCGCCCAACTGCGCCGCATGGCCGCCCGCCTCCAGATCCAGATCGTCTTTGCCACGCCGTATTCGCCCGAAGGCAAAGGTAAGATCGAGCGCTATTTCGGCACCGTCAAAGGCATCTTCTTCCCCGAGGCCCAAGCCGCCGACATCCAGACCCTCGACGAGTTGAACCGCTTCTTCTGGGCCTGGCTGGATACCCACTACCAGCGCAGGACGCACTCCGAAACCAGGCAGACACCCCTCGATCGCTGGGAGGCGGGCCGTCAGGATGTCCGTTTTCCGACACCGGACGAACTGCGGGACACCTTCCTGTGGGAGGACGAACGCTGGGTCCGCAAGACCGGCACCATCGTGCTGGCCCGCAACGAGTATCCCGTCGACCCGCAACTGATCGGTCAGCGCGTCATCGTCCGCTTCGACCCCTTCGACCTCAGCGCCATCCACATCGTCCATCGCGGTGTCCGCATCGCCACCGTCGGCCCGCAGGCCCTGGTCTCACGCACCTTCAACAAGGCCCAGCCGCACGTCAAAACGGCGCCGAAGCAACTCGCCAGCGCCCAGGCATTCAAAGACCGCCTCGTCGCCGAATCGGACACCGAACGGGCTGCCTGGGGTGCCCTGACCGACCACCCGGCACCCGGCCAGTTGACCCAGTCAGACCTGCTGAACCTCCTGAGCACCCGTCTTGGCCAGACGTGGACCGGTGACGGCCAATACCTGGTGGGGACCTTCTGGTCCCGGCATGCGCCGCTCAAAACGGACCTCGCCGAAGCGGCTCTGGCCACGGCCATCGCCTCCAAAGGCGTCGACCGGCATCTGGACTTTTACCTGGAGGCCATCCGGGCGGCCCACTGGGGCGGTGAGGCATGAGCAAGGACTACCGGTCGTTTTTCGGCTTGTCCGGACCCGCCTTCAACAAGCAGATCCCAGCCGAGGCCATCTACCGCTATCCACACCTGGAGGAGTTGCATTACTACCTGGCTGCGGCTGTCGCCGACGGCGCTGTCGCCGTGGTCACCGGTCCGGTCGGTGCCGGCAAGTCGACGGCACTGCGGGCCTTTCTGACAAACCTCGACCCGCTGCGATACGTCGTCATCTACGTCGGCTACACCAGTTCGGACAGGGCCCTGTTCCGGGAAGTCGCCCACGGCCTGGGCCTGAGCCCCAGCTACCTCAAGGGCGACCTGCTGAATCAATTGCACGGCGCCATTGAGCACGCCTGGCTGGGCAAGCAGCGCTCTACCCTGCTGGTGGTCGACGACGCCCACCTGCTCGCAGACAGCCTGCTGACCGAACTGCGGCAGATGCTGAACTTCCAGATGGACTCGGCGACGCCGTTGGGCCTGCTGCTCGTCGGCCAACCAACACTGGCGGCCAGGCTCAAGGAATCCCAGCACGAGGCCCTGTCACAGCGGACGCTGATCCGGTACACCCTGGCTGGGCTGAGCCGGTCGGAGACCTCTGAATACGGCAGGGCCCACATGCTGGCCGTCGACGGCGATCCGGACGTCTTCACCGCTGAGGCCGTCGATCTTGCTTTCCAGCAAGCCAAGGGCATCCCGAGGGAGATCGGCAATCTCTGTGTCTATGCCCTGATCCGCGCTGCCTGGCAGGAAGTGCGGAGCGTCGACCGCAAGGTCATGGGCGAGGTGATCCAGGCACAGAAAGGACCGTAGCGACGACTGCGACGATCGTTGGTATGCGCCACAGGGCGGGTCTCAGGCACTCAATGCCTGGGGCCCGCCCGACTCATGCAACCGCCAACCCGGCGCGCCGCCACGGCGCACGATTGTTGAGCGATGGCGGCGTAGGATTGTCAGCCGTAACACGTTCGCCAGCGTCAAGGAGTCTGCCGGCGTTGCCGGTTCATCAAACGTGGCGGGATCCACTGTGCCTCGGCGGATCTCCTTAGCCATGGCTGACAAATTACCCCAGCGCCAGTTCCAGTCGAGGGGTGCATTGCAACCAGGTAACTATGGTACTTTTACGAAAGATGTTCACGTTTGAAGCCACCTAATCTTGGGTCGAACTTTCCGCTGGGATCAGAGGGGGCACAGCGAAGCTGCCCCCCCAACGTAAGCGACTGGATTTACTTCGGTTCGTATCGGACGTTTGGGGCTGGGTCCTGAAAGAGCCCGTCATTTGTAAAGCGCCACATTTCCGCAGTTTCGAGGTGGAATTTTGCTAGCCAACGATCCGCGGAGAAAGGCGCTGCTCAAGGCGGGGGCGGCACTGCAGAGCGCGATCTTCAACAGCGCCGACTTCTCGAGCATCGCCACTGACGCGAAGGGCGCCACCCAGATCTCCAACGTGGGCGCCGAGCGGATGTTTGGCTATACGGCCGCCGAGGTGATGAACAAGATCACGCCGGCCGATATCTCAGATCCGCAAGAAGTGATCGAGCGCGCCAAGGCAATGAGCATCGAACTCGGCACCCCGATCACCCCGGGCTTAGAAACCTTAGGATTCAAGGCCTCGCGCGGGATCGAGGAGATCTATAAGCTG
>JACMPN010000493.1 GCA_014377495.1 Candidatus Sericytochromatia bacterium | reverse complement strand
GGCCTGGGCGATGCCGGCGACGCCGTTGCCAGCCAGGCTGACCAGATAGCCTTCTTCTTCGAGGAAGGTGCGGATCGTCTCTTGGACGTTGGCTTCGTCCTCAATGACGAGTATGCGGGGCATGCCTTCCTCCTAATCCGGTCGCCGGCGTCAGGCGACCGGGATGCTGATGTGAAACGTCGTCCCCGTCGCCGCAGTGCTGGTGACGCCGATGGTCCCGCCATGACGCTCGACGCAGCGTTTGACGATGGTCAGACCGAGCCCCGTTCCGGAGATCGTGCCCACGTTCGTCGCCCGATAAAAGGGCTCGAACAGGTGGACCTGATCCGTTTCCGGGATCCCGATGCCCGAGTCGCTGATCGTGATCGTCACGGCGCCAGCCACGAAGGCCAGCTGAAATCCAACCGCCGAGTCAGCTGGTGAGTACTTTACCGCGTTGGTCAGGACGTTGAGCAGCACATGGCGCAGCAGGCTTTCGTCCAGCGGCAGGACCGCCGGGATGTCGATGGCCTCAAAGTCCACCATCCGGTCTGTCTGCCGGCCGGAGCGGATGGTGTCCACGAGCTCCGTGCAGAACTTCACAAGGTCCATGGGACCCGGGTTATAGGTCAGTTTGCCGGCTTCGACCTTGCCGATCATCAGCACGTCGTCGAGCAGGGCGACCATCTGGCGCACGGACTCGTTGATCCGTTGAAATGCCAGGTTACGTTTTTCTTCGGTCCACTTGTGGATATACCGCTCCAGCATTTCCGCATTGGACATGATCGTCGTCAGCGGCGTGCGGAACTCGTGGGACGTCATCGAGACGAACCGGGACTTCAGTTCGGTGAGTTCCTTGGCCTTGTCCAAAGCCCGCCACATTTCCTCCTCGGCCCGTTTGCGTTCGGAGACGTCACGGGTGTTGCCGACGATGCCGCGGATGGCGGGGTCGTCGAGCAGGTTGGTGGCGATCATTTCCAGATACACCCAGGCACCGTTCGCATGCCGGGCCCGGAAGACGCTGGACGTGGCAGGGAGGAGGCCCTCGACGGGTGCGGCGAACAGCGCCGTGATCGACGCTTCGTCCTCGGGATGCACATAGTCGACGATCCGCCGCAGCAGACGATCAGCCATGCGGTAACCGAGGACCCGCTCGATGGCCGGGCTGTCGTAGAGGATGTGCCCTTCTTCGTCCATCAGGGTGATGATGTCCGACGAGTTCTGGACCAGGGCCCGGAACCGCTGCTCGCTGAGGATCAGGGCGTCCTCGGCCCGGCGCCGGCTCTCGGCTTCCAGGCCGATGGAGATCATCGCGGCGATCGAGGTCGAAAAGTCGATCTCCGCAGGGGTCCAGGTCCGGGCCGGTCCCACGTGCTCGTGGCAGACCACGCCGACCACCTGACCGCCGACCCAGACAGGGGCATCCAGCATCGAGGTAATGCCCAGAGGCACCATGTAGGCTGCGGCGAACTCACCGGTGACGGGATCGTTCTGGGCGTCGTTGGCGACGACGTAATGGACCTCACGCAGGGCATGGAAGTACCGGGGGTAGTCCTTGGCGTGCAGAACCAGGTCTGAGGCCCGCAACTGCCGGTCGGTGAGCGTGTACAGGCCCTCACAGGTGATCGCCGCCCCGTTCTCCCGGAAGCGCCAGTAGCTGACCCGCTCGACCCCGAGGGACTGGGCGTCTTCAGCAAGCACATCATGCAATCGCGTGGCGAAATCGCTGCGGGGCGAGGCGGCCAGCTTGAGCAGGACGCGCTGGTTGCGGATGATCTGGTCCATGCGCTGCCGGGTTTCGGCTTCGGCCCGCAGCCGTTCAGAGACGTCCCGCATGATGGCACAGACGACCCGCTGGTTGTGCCAGGTGACGACCCCGGCCGAGATTTCGACAGGAAAGATCAGTCCGTCCTTTTTGCGATGCCAACGCAGGGCGTCTTCGAGGTTGCCGTCATTCGACCATTCGTCGTAGGTGACCATTGGTCCGGCGCCGGTGACGCTGACCTCGTCCATGGTCAGCTCCCGCACTTCCTCGTCGGTGTAGCCGTACAACGTCAGCCAGGCCCGGTTGACGTCCAAGATCGCCAGGCTATCCGCATGGAAGAGCACGATCGCATGCTGATCGTTGTCGAAGAGGAGCCGGTATTTCTCTTCGCTCTCCTGTCGGGACCGCTCGGCCCGCAGGCGTTCTTCACTCTCCACCCGCAGTTCGTCGAGGGCCGTGACCAGCTCACGGGTCCGCTCGACCACCCGTTGTTCCAAATCGCTGTACAGCTGGGCGATCTCATCGCTGGCCCGCCGCTGCTCGGTGACGTCCCGCATGTTGACGACGACCCCGGCGATCGCCGGATCGTCGAGCAGGCAGGTCCCGATGGCCTCGATGTCATGCCACGACCCACTGCGGTCACGGGCCCGGCACTCCAGGGGGATCGGCGTCCCCGGCATGTCCACCATCCGGCGGTGCGCGGCAAACAAGCCCTCGACGTCGTCGGGGTGAGCCAGGAACGAGATGGGCTGGCCCATCAGTTCCCAGGGGGCAAACCCCAGCGTCCGCTCGGTCGTGGGACTGGCGTAAAGGATCGCCCGGGCCCCGGCGTCGATGATGATGATCATGTCGGAGCCGTGCTCGGTCAGGGCCCGGAAGCGGTCATCGGTGCTCGTCGCATCCGTCTCGCCACGCACCAGGTCCGTCGCATAGTCAGCCAGTTGGCTGGCGATCAGCTCGACGATCGGCAGGAAGGCGGCATCCACCCGAGGGGCGACCAACCGGACGTACCCCATCGGGGCCGACCGGTGCACCATCGGAAACCACTGCCCGTCGGGCATCGCCGCCAGACCGGCCGGGGACACATCATCGGGCAGCATCAGGGCCGGCTCGATCGCCAGCCGGTCCATCGCCGCAAAAAGGTTGTAATCCGCCGGCAGCCCTTCTGCCAGCACGGACGCCTGGCCCATGTTATTCAGGATGATCACCGCCCGCGTCCCGTCGCACAGCGCCACCAGCAGCTGCAGCATACGGCACAGGCCGTCCTGGGGGGACAGGGCTCCGCTCACGACACGAATAACGGCCGAGAGGGCTAGCGTGACATCTTTCGGCGCCGCCGACTGTTCCAACAACCTATCGTTCCTTTACTGAAGAGACGCCTGCACTGTTCCACGTGTACCCCAAAACGGCGCCAAAGACCAGCCGTTACCGACCCCGCCGGCTGTTTTATCCGACCCGTTTTGCCGGCATGGCCAAGGCGGGCGGTTCGAAAGTGTGAGCAGGGGGATTGAAGTAAGGGGGCATTTGGTGCGTGTAATGGAGACAGGCATTGTGCCTCGACCGGGAAAGGAACCGCCATGAACCTGCGTCCCATTGCCTGGTTCGGGGCGATCAGCCTGTCTCTGTCGGCCTGTGTCTCGCCGCCGTCGGTGACTCAGCCGGCTGCGGTCCAGTCCGCTGAAGCCCCGCCACCGGACGCCAATGCGGCCGCCCGGCGCTCGGGCATCTCGGTCGTCACCCCGACGGCACAGGGTGCGGTGGACACGGCTGTGCAACCAACGGTGTCTGCGAATGCCGCAACAACCGGGGATGGCGATGCCGAAGTCATCGCCGGCGTCGAGTTTCCGGTCGTCGACCGCCAGGACCTCCTGAGCCTTTTCCGGTCGAGCGACGTTCAGGTCTATTTGCCGACGGACGTCGTCAGCGATGGCTCAGGGGCGTATTTTGCCGCCGAAGCGCTGACGGCGACACGGCCGAACATCCGCTACCGCCGCCGGGACATGAAGACCCTGGGCCGCCAGATCACGCTCGCCTATGACCCGACGAGTAGGGACCGGGCCGTGGCCACCGTGACGCTGCGCCTGCGGGGCATCATGGAGATCCTCACCCCGACCGGGGCCACCCGCGAGGTGCCTTTCCAGGTGCGGCAGATCCGGGAGTTGCAGGCGCTCCGCCAAGCGCCGGGCTGGCGCCTGGACCGTGTGGGACAGGTCACCGTCGTTCCCGATAACGGGGCGGGTACCCTGGCG
>JACMPN010000492.1 GCA_014377495.1 Candidatus Sericytochromatia bacterium | reverse complement strand
GTGACGGACTTTTGCCGGCGGTCTTTGCCCGGGTGCATCCCAAGTTCCAGACGCCCCACGTGACGACGATCGCCACCGGCCTCGTCGTGGCGTGCATCTCGGGTTTCGTGCCGCGGGGCACGGTCGCCGAGATGGCCAACATCGGCACCCTGTTCGCCTTCGCCGTCGTCTGTGCCGGCGTATGGCGGTTGCGTCATACCGATCCCCACGCCCACCGGTCCTTCCGGACCCCCTGGGTGCCCGTGATCCCCATCCTCGGCATCCTCTTCAGCCTGGGGCTGATGGCTGCCCTGCCTGGCATCACCTGGGTCCGCTTTTTCGTCTGGCTCGCCATCGGGTGTGTCGTGTACTTCTCCTACGGGGCCAAGCATAGCCACCTGACCGGTACACACCGTGCGGCTGGCAAGCGGTAGCCGGCTCGTCCTGGCAGCCTGGTGTCTGGCCGGGGCCTTGTGGCCCCGGCTTGCTGTTGCAGGGGACGTGCCGGTCGATCATTTTGGACGCAACGTGACCTGGCCGGTTGCGCCGCGCCGGGTCATCTCCCTCAGCCCGGCCACGACCGAGATGGTTTACGCCGTCGGGGCGGAAGGGCGCCTGTTGGCCGATACGGCCGACTGCAATTATCCGCCCGCCGCCAAAGCCAAGCAGCATGTCGGCAAGTTCGGGGTCGTCAACGCGGAATATCTGCTGACGCTCCACCCCGATCTGATTCTGGCGACCAGCGAGATGGCCCCGAAGCTGATCGCCCTGCGCCATCTGCCCTGTCCGGTCCTGGCGCTGCAGACACCGACGATGGCCAGCATCGATACGGCGGTGATGACGGTGGGCAAGTTGTTACAGGCCACACCGGCGGCAACCGTCTGGCAACGCCAGTGGCGCCGACGCCTGCAGACCGTGCAGCAACATCCGCCTACCCGCAAGACCACGGTCTTTTTCGTGCTCTGGCCGGATCCCCTGATGACCGTCAGTGACCACAGTTTTATCGGGGATATCGTCCGGCTGGCTGGCGGGATCAATGTGGCCGGGGCCGTACCCACGCCCTATCCGTTATTTTCCTGGGAAAGTCTGCTGGCTGGTGCCCCGGATTGGCTGGTATACACCGCCAGCTTGGGCAAGGCCGGCCTCGCCCATGGCCGGTGGCCGCAGTTGACCGCCGTCCGACAGGGGCGGACCGTGGAACTCGTCCGGGACCAGGTGGAACGCTCCGGTCCCCGGTCAGTCGACGCCCTTGAGGCCCTCCATCGGGCCTTGTCCCTGTCGCGACGGCCACAACGATGAGGGTGCAGGCGGTGCGGCGCTCGCCGTGGCTGCTGGCGCCCCTCGCCGTTTTTCTGCTGTTCCTGGCGGGCCTGCATTGGGGAGCCGTGATGATCCCCTGGTCGGTGATCGGCGCCTGGCTGACGGGCCAGCCGATCGATCCGGATCTGCAGACGATTTTGACGGTGTTCCGCTGGCCCCGCCTCATCCTGGCGTTCATCGTCGGAGCCGGACTCAGTGCCTCGGGTACGTGCCTGCAGGGAATGCTGCGCAACCCCTTGGTCGATCCTTATATCCTCGGCGTGTCGGCCGGTGGCAGTCTGGGGGCGGGCACAGCGTTGATTTTGCGGTTGGCCCCCTTTTTGGGGATCAGTCCGGTCCCGCTTTGCGCCTTTGCCGGCGCCGGCGTGGTGATCGTCGTCGTCTATGGCCTCGGTCATTCCAGCCGGGGCCTGCATATGAACCGCCTCCTGTTGTCCGGCGTGGCAATCTCGGCGATGGCAAGCGCCATGCTGGCCCTGTTGCTGGTCTGGAACAACGAAGGCATGGCGGCGGTCGTCTTTTGGCTGATGGGCAGCCTGGCGGACCGGGGCTGGACGGAGCTGGGCTGGGCCGTGCCTTACGTCGGTCTGGGGTTCGTCCTCCTTATCAGCCAATTGCATCGGCTGCATGTGCTGCGTCTGGGTGAAGAAGGGGCTGCCCACCTGGGAGTCCCCGTAGAACGGGTCAAACTGGTTACCCTCGTGGCCACCACCCTGATCACGGCCGCTTGCGTGTCCGTCAGCGGCCTGATCGGCTTCGTCGGGTTGATCGTCCCCCATGCGACACGGGCCTGGTTGCGGCAAGACGACCCTCGCTATGTCCTGCCCCTGGCGACAGTGCTGGGCGGCGGCCTGTTGATTGCCGCCGACACGGTGGCCCGTACGGCAATAGCGCCGCAGGAGGTCCCCGTGGGGATCGTGACGGCGCTATTGGGGGTTCCGTTTTTCCTGATCTTGGTCAGGCGGGGCGTGGATTAGCGGATCAGGTCCAGGACGGATTCTTCGTTCTTCTGGGCAGTCAGCATCACCTTGGTCTCGGCTGCCACCAGGTTCTTCACTGTGTTCATCGACGGCACTTCCCGGGTCATCGACACATTCGACGCTTCCTGCGAACTGGTCAGCACATTGCCGTCGGCGGCGGTGCCCCGGCTGGCAGTGGCGTTGCGGGCATCCAGGATGGTCGAGCCAAAACTGGAGTATTCCAGGTTCTGGGGCTGTTGCACGTGGACCAGATTGTTTCCGGCGGCATTCTGGGCATAGGCCGACATGCGGATCGCACTGGCAGGGATCGCCGCAATGGCATCGTCGTAGACGGCGGCGCCGCCGGAGAGGTCGGCAGCCGGTCCTGCGGCCACCAAGGCATAACCGTTGCTGTTGACCAATTGGCCTTGGGCGTTGGGATGGAAGTCTCCGTCCCGGGTCAGGAGGATCTGGCTGCCGGGATTGACCGTGCCCGTTGCGTTGACATTGGCGGCTGCCGTAATGGCGAAGTAACCCTCTCCCATGATCGCCATGCTGGTCGCCGGACCACCGACGATCGCTCCCTGAGAGGTGTCCCTCGTGAATGAATCGATGCCGAATTCGCCGACGGATGGGGTCGAGGCCTTGTAGCTCGTCCGGACCGACCCGTTGATGTTGGCACTGTACGTGTCCAGCATCTGATCGTAAGTCCTCAAGTTGTTGATGTTCGAAAAACCTGACATGCGGCGCTCCTTTGAAGACTTAACGGATGAGGTCGATCTGGCGGCTAATCGCCTTGAGTTGCAGCTGGGCCAGACCCGTCAGCGCCGTGTACATGCGCTGAGCCATGGACAATTCGGCCGTTTCCTTTTGCTGGGTGGTGTTGGCGCTCTCAATGAACCCCCGGCGCACCTTGGCGTTGCGGGGATCTGCCGAGGAAAACTCGTAACTCGGCAGCATGGCGGCCGAGAAGTCGAAAATGTGGGTGCCGAACCGGGAATAGGTGAGGTCGGTCGGATTGCCGAAGCTGACGATGGCCAGATCTTCGATGCCCCGCTCGAACGTGTGATCAAATCGCTCATCGGCCGGTCCCGGTTCAGGAGTGACGTCGTCGCTGCCCATGGCGTTTTTGCCGACGATCCGGGTCAGCCACTTGGCAGCCTCCGCTGCACCGACGGTGGTACCCGCCTGGCCGGCGATCTGACCCTGCAGGTTGACTCCTTCGTAGTCCCGGACTTCGCTGCTGTAAACGGTGATGTTGTTGATGCCCGCCCGCAAGTGCTTGGAGATATCGTAGGTCGTGAACTCGCCGAACTGGGCGCCGGACGTCGGGCCACCCATGTTCAGGGTGACCGGGTGAGGCAGGGGACTGCCGGGACCTCCCAGCCAGTTGGTCGCTTCGGCGGCACCCATCTGCTCGCCGTTGATGAAGAGGTGGCTCCAGTCGTCCGAACGGATCGTGATCGTGCTGTTTGCCGCATTGATAACCGGGCTATCCCCCAGGTCAAAGGTGCGCTTGACGGCGACCGTCTGCTCTTTGTAACTGACAGTGGATTCGTCGTAGCCCGTCCCCGTCACGTAGGGGAACCAGACACCCGTCAAACCGGAGTTTGGCTCCAGGACCTTTTCTTCGCCGCGCTGCCAGCCCGCCTCGTTGCGGTTGATCAGGGTCACTGCATTGGTGGCGTTCATGATCAGAGGGTTGATCTTGCCGAGCTCGATCAGGCGGGACCGGGTGACGACGTGCAGGCCGTTGCCGGCGTTCAACTGACCAAGGTCGTCGACCTTGAACTCGCCAGCCCGGGAGGCGTAAAGCTTGCCCTTGTTGTCTTCGAGCAGGAAGAACCCGGCGCCTTGGATGGCGTAGTCTGTGTCCTTGCCAGTGGCGGACAGGGGGCCCTGGCTCATGTCGAGCGCGGTACTCGCATTCAGGCTCGCTTGCGAGGAGACGTTGAGCTTGCCGTTGCCGGTGCGACTGGTGGAGAAGGTGCCGGGCGCGCCGTTGAAGGTTACCCGCTGGGCCCGGAAACCGGTCTTGACCTGGCCGGCGAGGTTCTTGCTCAGTGTCGCGGACCAGCGGTCCACGTCCGGAAACATGTCCAGCATGCTGAAGTAATTGCCAAAGCTCATCGTCGGCTTCCCTTTTCCACCCAGTATTCCCCTACTTCCTAGTATTGGGAACGCGGCTGTCCGCCACTACGGCGGCAACAGAATCTTAACGAAACCGGAACACAGACCCAACGACCGCGAGCCCCTGAATGCGAGTTGAGGGACGGCAAGGCGGATCACCTTGCCGTCCCTCGTAAGGCGGATTACCGGTCGAGCTCACCCGCGATGATGTTCAGCGAGCCGAGGGTGGCCACCGCATCGGCGATCATCGAGCCTTCGACCATCTCCGGAAAGGCACTGAAGAGCGGGAAACATGGCGGACGCACCCGGACCCGATAGGGCTTGCCCGAGCCGTCCGAGGTGATGTAAAAGCCCAACTCGCCATTGGCGCCTTCGCTGCAGTCGTAGATCTCACCCGCCGGCACGTTGACGCCCTCGAAAACCAGCTTGAACTGGTTGATCAGGCCTTCGATGTTGTTGAAGACGTCCGCCTTGTTGGGCATGGCGATCTGTTTGTCGTCAACGTTGATCGGGCCGCCGGGCAGGCCCTTCAGGGCCTGGCGGATGATCTTGATGCTCTGGCGCATCTCTTCGAAGCGGACGAAGATCCGGTCGTAGGTGTCGCCTACTTCACCGACGGCCGTGTCCCATTCAAAGGTGTCGTAATAGTAGTAAGGCTGGGCCTTGCGCACGTCGTAATCGACACCCGAGGCCCGCAGACAGGGGCCCGTGAATCCGTTGGCGATCGCCATCGCGGCCGGGACGATGCAGACGTTCTGCACGCGATCGAGAAAAATCCGATTCTTGCTGATCAGTTTCTCGACTTCGAGTTGGGCGACCTCGACTTCCTTGAGGGCCCCCAACACATCGGTACCGAAGCCGTCGTACAGGTCGCGCTGCAGGCCGCCGATGCGGGTGAATGAGTTGGTTAACCGGGCGCCGCAGAGCTTTTCCAGGATCGTGTAGATTTTTTCGCGCTCGTTGTAGAGGAACCAAAAGTTCGTCAGGGCCCCGATGTCGACGAGGTTGGCACCGAGGCAGACCAGATGGTCGACGATGCGCATCAGCTCGCCGACGATGACCCGGGCGAACTTGCAGCGGTCCGTGATGTCGATCCCCAGCATCCGCTCGACCGCTTTGGCGAAGCCGATATTGTTCAGGATGGCGCTGCAGTAGTTCAGCCGGTCCGTATATGGAATCGCCTGGTTCCAGGTGACCGTTTCCACGGTCTTTTCGAAGCCCCGGTGCAGGTAGCCGATCTCGGCCACGGCGGCGATGATCGTCTCGCCGTCGAGGGCGCAGAACGTCCGCAGCGTGCCGTGGCTCGCCGGGTGCGACGGTCCCAGGTTGACGAACATCAGCTCGTCGTGGAGTTCGTCGATTTTTGTCTTTGGGGTGAGGATGCCAGCTTCCATGGGTTATGCCATCCCTTTGGCCTTGAGTTTGGCCGTCATTTCATCCATCAAGGTGTCGTTGATGCTGAGCTCTTGCCGCTTGGTGATCGGATAGTCCTTGCGGAGCGGGTGGCCGACGAACTCCATATGGTTCAGGATCCGCTTGAGGTTCGTGTGACCGCTAAAGGTGACGCCGAACTGGTCCCAGACTTCGCGTTCCATCCAGTCGGCCGTCGGCCAGAGGTGCATCGCCGAGGGCACGGACGGATCGTCGGCGCCGACGTATACCTTGAGGCGGACCCGGTGGTTCCTCGCAAGCGAGTAAAGGTGATAGGCGACGGCAAACCGCTCGGGCTGCGGGTCGGGGTATTTCAGGTAATCGATCCCGCCGACGTCCATCAGAAAGTTGAAGTCCCATGCGGGCTCGTTTTTGAGCCAGGTGAGCATCTCGAGCAGCGACTCGCGGGCGACGATCGCCGTGGCGTCGCCATACTGCTCGTGGGTGCTGCGGACGGCGTCTCCGAATTGGTGCTGCAGCGCCTGCAGTACGGGTGCGATGTTAGTGGTCACGTTGCTGGTCCCCGATCATTATGCCTCGGGGTTTTTCCCCGATCATCACGGCAGCCTTTTCGCCGGACTGGACCTTTTCCTGCAGTTTGACGATGGCCTCGATGATGGCTTCGGGCCGCGGCGGGCAGCCGGCGATGTAGACGTCGACAGGGATGATCTCGTCGATGCCCTGCACCGTGCAGTAATTGTCGTAGAAGCCGCCGGAGCAGGCACAGGCCCCCATGGAGATGACCCATTTCGGATCGGCCATCTGGGCGTACACCTGCTTGAGGATCGGAGCCTGCTTGTAAGTGATCGTCCCGGCGACGAGGAGCAAGTCCGACTGGCGCGGGCTGAACCGCACGAGTTCGGCGCCGAACCGGCTCAGGTCGAATCCGCTGGAAACCACGCTCATGAATTCGATGGCGCAGCAGGCCGTGCCAAAGGGCATCGGCCAGAGCGAATTCTTGCGGCCCCAATTGAGGGCCTCGTTCATCTGGGTGGTGATGATCGAATCACCCAGGAGTGTCTCCAGTGCCATCGCACGTCTCCTTGCGGCAGCCGGCAGAGCCGACCGCTCTATGAACCCGTGACCGGCTGAACCGGCCACACATATACAATCTTGCCGGTGTCCCTGACGGGGCACCAGTCACTAGTCCCAGTCGAGGGCGCCCCGTTTCACGACATAGATGTAGCCCGAAAACAGGATCCCGAGGAACAGCAGCATCTCCAGGAACCCCTGCGTGCCCAATCCTTTGAAGTTCACCGCCCAGGGATACATGAAAACCGCTTCAACATCGAAGAGGACAAACAGAATGGCGATCAGGTAAAACTTGATCGCAAACCGGCCCCGGGCGGATCCCGCCGTCGCCGGCAGACCGGACTCGTACGTGGACAATTTGCTGGCGTTGGGGTTGCTGGGCGCCAGCACCCAGTTGATGCCGAGTACGGCCAGCGGGATGATCAGGGCCAAGGCCAGCACCACGAAAATCGCAGCCGTGGTCTCGGCGCTGGCGGCATGCGGCAGGCTCGTGGGGGTCATCGAATGGGCTTCCTTCTGCGATGGGCGGCTACGCCGTACATATTACCCGAAGCGGCCTCGTCATTGGCGGGTCAGATGCCCGCCCCGTAGATGAATTCGTCGGTGGCGGGGCACGGCAACAGGGGCATATCGGCGTTAATCGCCTGCATGGCCCGTTCCATTTTGGTCAGGCGGTCATTGAGGGCTTTGATCGCTTCGCCTTCCGGATCGAGGTGTCGCTCGGGCAGGTCATTGCCCTCGTGGACCCGCTCGCCGCGCAGGGTGACGATCCGGCCGGGGATACCCACCACGGTCGCATCGGCCGGCACGGGTTTAAGGACGACGGCATTGGCCCCGACCCGGACGCGGTCGCCCAGGGTGATCGCCCCGAGGACTTTGGCCCCAGCGGCGATGACGACGCCGTTGCCGATCGTCGGGTGGCGCTTGCCGTTTTCCTTGCCGGTGCCGCCGAGGGTGACCCCATGGTAGATAAGCACGTCGTCGCCGATCTCGGCCGTTTCGCCGATGACGACGCCCATGCCGTGGTCGATAAAGAACCGCTCGCCGATGCGGGCGCCCGGGTGAATCTCGATCCCCGTCCAGAAACGGCTGACCTGTGAGAGCCAGCGGGCGGCCACGCGGTGGCCGCCGTTCCACAAGGCATGGGAAAGCCGGTGCGCCACCACGGCGTGCACACTCGGGTAACAGAGGAGGATCTCCAGGTTGGATCCGGCTGCCGGATCCTTGGCCCGAATCGTCGCCATCCACTCGCGCCACCGGTGCGCCTTGGTGGCTGGGACCCGGCTCGCTACCGGCGGTTTCGCCGATATGACGCTCACGGCTTTCTCCTACCCGACTGGCCCGTCGTCAGTTCCAAACATGACGACGTCAGTTAACTTTCAGACCCCAGTCTAACAGACTGCGTTTTTGCCGTGTCAATCGGGGTCTCGCCTGGCGGCTTGGTCCCACGGCGCCATCCCGGCCCGCGACGTCCCGACGCGTCACGAGGCCCGGATCAACCAGGCCTTGTGACGTGAGAAGAACATGGATCGGGTGAGCCGATCGCTGAAAGGTTACTTGCCACCCATGAACAGACCGATCAGGCCACCGACGATGGCGCCGACGGGCCCGAAGAGCATGAATCCGGCGATGGCCAGACCAGCCACCATCATCAGGTTGGGGCCCTGCTTGGGCTGGACACCGGGCTGGCCGGGCATCGGGGCATACTGGCCGCCGGGAGGGGCGTACTGGTCCTGGCCGTAAGTCGGGCCGGCGCCGTAATTCATCGGGCCGGGGGCCATGCCACCAGCAGCCGGAGGAACATAAGAACCGCCCATGCCGTAGTTGTTCGTTCCGATGGCCATGATGTTCTCCTCGTCCACTCTCTTCCGTCACACCACTGTTATCAGGGGCCGCGCCGTCGACCTTGTGACGATTCGGGGAACCTTGAGAGATTCTTAGGGGCACCTTAATCATGGCGGCCGGGCTGGGGGGCGGTGGGCAGTCAGGCCAAGGCATTGGCCGGATGGGTGGTCCCTTTTGTCGCCAGGGACCCGGCCAGGGGGTTAAGCTGCGGCCTGTCATGGCGCCCAATAAAAGGGTGCAGCCATGGGTATAAGACCGAAAGACCTGATTACGGAGAGGAGCGCTTCTGAATGGCTGGACCGTCATTTCGCCCATCGCAGCCCGTGCAGGGCCGCAACGAAGCTGCGGCCGTCCAGCAGAAGGCGCCACAGCAGACTGAAAAATCGACCACCCAGAATCAGAACACCCCGCAGGCCAAGGCCAACATCGATGGCCCGATGTACAAGGCCGAAGTCGCCAAGCAGACGGCCACCCAGAAGGACCAGACTCCCGCCGGTCAGACTCAGACCCACCATTCATCCGAGCAGAGCCGCCAGGTGATCGATCCCCGCCCGCCGGGCGAGGACAAGGCCCAGTTCAAAGACGAATACAATCCCGCCTCGACCATCCTGCGCGGCCAGGAGATGGAACAGCAGCAGAAGGAAGAAAAGCTGCGCCGTGACTCCAAGAAGGAGAACGGTGGTAAGCAACGCCGGCAGTATGTCCCCACGGCTGCCCCCAAATCGCGCATCACGGCGCCGATCAAGGGTGCGGATGTTTTGGGCGGGCAGACGTCCGACATGTTCATGCCCTCTGCCGCCGAGATGCAGGTACACGTCAACGAAAAGACATTGGTCGAACAGATGCGGGAGTACAACATGGGTGCCGCCGGCGCCGCCATGTACACCGCCGTCAGCGCCAATGCCGACAAGACGGTGGAGACTGGGGTCGGCGCCAATCTGCAGAAAGTCGTCCTCAGCCAAATTGCCGAATCGCTGGCGGAGACGCCGGACGTGATGAGCGCCGAGTACCGGCAGGTGGTGCGCGAGCTAGTGCAGGGGGCCCTGCGGGCCGCTCAGGACAAGGAAATCAAGGTCCACGAAGTGATCAAGATGGTCTTCGTCGGCCTGATGGCGATCTCGCCCCACGCCGAAGACACGAAGATCATGACCGAATGCGCCAAGGTCATCTCCGCCGAGATCCTGCTGGGCAAGATTAATATCGGGTACACGATGAAGGCGGCATCCTACGCTTTGGGCGGGGCACTCTTCATGCTGTCGGTCTACTTTAAGAACTACCAGAGCAAGCTCGACTTTTCGAAGGACCTCGACCAGAAGATCAAGTACGCCATCAACGAGGGAATCTGGGAAGCCACCGGTGAGATCACCGGGTTCTCCGAGTCCCATGCCCGGGCCAACACCGATCGCTTTGTGTCCGGCCGCGTGGACGAGGAAAAGGACTTCCAGGCCACCTTGGTCCAGGGCATCGTCCTCAACCCCCTCCGCAAGCTCGAGAAGATGGGCTTCCTGCCCAAGTTCCTGCGCGGCCGGTAGGCGGAAGTTCATCCGGTTCAGCGCCCGGGGGTGCACCCGCCTCCCCCGGCGCTTGTGATTCAGGGCCGTCCGTGTGGCCTTGCTTGCCGAGCGGTCAGGGAAGCGGGTGTGACGGCACCGCCGCCCGTCCCTCATCGAACTGCGAGGACTGCCAGCCGTTCTGTGTGGCGCCCAGGCGATCGTTTCCGACAGCCAGACCCTGGGACTGGCTGTGGCGGCGTCCACAGCAAAGAGCCCGCCTGATCTCAGGCGGGCTCTTTGCAACGTGGGCTGGTGGTTTAGCGCTTGCTGAAACCGAAGTCGATCGCTTTGGCGGGGATGATCCGGACCCGGGCACTGCCACAAGCGACGGCACCGGCTTCACGGGCCCGGTCGATCGTCAGGGCGTGATAGGTGGCGACCCGGCCATGAGCACCGAGCTTGTGGGCGGCGAAGAGAATCTCCTCGGCGTTGCGCGTCGGCCGGAAGACGTTCAGAACCTTTTGCTTTAACGTCGTGGCGGCGGGCTTGGCCTGGACCCGGTCGACCGCTTCGACGGCGATCGAGGCCGTGTCCACAAAGCTCAGGGTCGCAGCCCGATCGATGGTCGGCGCTTTGAAGGCCGCCGGAGCTGCTGGCGAGGACGGTGACGCGTTCCAGAGGCTCTGCAGGCCTGGCAAAATGCGCATGTCTCTCTCCTCCGGGTTTCCTAACGTTGCGGGCCTGGGCTTGCCTGACCAGCTAACACTTAGTTAATCGGGATGTCCCGCCCTAATCTTGCGTCTCTTAAGGCAGTCTTATCCAGTTTTTCCACTGTCCATCAGGTTGTGTGGACCAATCGGGGCGTGCTGGCCCATATGTCCGGCATCGGTTGGTCCGCGCATCGCCGGATTACGTGCCGGCGGCGATGAGTTGCTTTGCGGCCTTGCGGTGGTTTGCCCCGTAGACGACGGCACCGACAACAAGGCTGCCGACGATGACCGTGCCCTGGACGCCGTAGGCACGCAACATGCTCTTGCCGATCGTGGCACCGGCAAGTTTGAACATGCCCTTGGTGCCGTTCTGGACGGCGAAAGCCCTGAAGCCCGTCGTGCGGCCAATCTTGACCGCTTCGGCGGCGACTGAGCCGAGCTTGACGGTCCAGGCTGCTCCCTGGCTGTAGACGATGCCCCGGACGAGGACCTTGCTGTCGACGTGTAGCGGGTCACTGAGTTTCATCGCCTTACCTTCGACCCAGGCCATGGGGTGCGACAGCGAGAACGACGGCACTTTGCCGATTTTGGCCTGTTCGATGACCATCGTGTCAACTTTGTAGGTGCTGGTCGGCTTGCGGGCAGGTTGCCCGATTGCGGGTTGGCCGGACAGCGATTGGGTGGACGAAGCGGGACCGGTAGGTTGCGTCACCGGCTTCGGGGACAGGTTCACTCCGCTCATGACGCACCTCATTCCAGCTGGCTCTCTCCCCGATCTTGTCGGTGCCAACGTGACATGTCTTGCGGATGTTGAGGGTTTCTTTACGGAAGCTTTACACGCACATCATGAACACCTGCCAGCCGTCGCCGGAAAAAATCCGCTGAATGCTAGGCGCTATGGGTGGATGGCCCCGCGGTGGCTGATGCGGCGGCGAGTCTGTCGTGTAACCTCACCACCAGACGGGGCCGGCATCCGTGTATGTGGCGACGACGCGCTGACCGGTCGGCCAGACTGGCAATGGAGGCTGAACGTCCATGTGTGATGCCCGCTCGATCCTCGCCGCCATCAAAGTGGCGTCATTCGGCCCGGCCACTTTTATAGCCAAGGTGCAGGCCACCGAGGTCAAGGCGGACGGCACGGCGACCATCGTCTCGACGGCGTCCCTGCTGTTTCGCGGGCCGGGCAGTTATCGCCTGGACATGCTGAGTTCCACCAAGGCGGCATTTCAGGGCGCCAAGCTGATTTTCCATGCCGGCGAGAGCACCGTGAGCGTGCGGCCGGGCGGCGTGTTGAAGTTCCTGCCCCTGCATCTGCAGTTATCCGATCCCCAACTGCTAAGTCTGAATGGGTATCGGCTGGACCAGGTGACCGGGCACGGCGTGTTGGATCGGCTCAGCGAGCCGGACTACGACGTCACACTGCACGGGCGGGCCAGCGTCGCCGGAGAATCGCTGCAGGTCCTCAGGGTATCCAGTCCAGACAACCGGCTGGATCGCCGGATTGCCCAGGAGTTCATCGGATTCGACGATCAGCACCGCTTGCGTCTCTGGTCGGTCTATGCCGCACCGGCACTGGGCTTGCCCCAGGGCCTGTTGTATCAGATGACCGTCGATGACTTTCACGCCGGCGTGACTCACCCGCCCGACGCCTTCCGCCTCTGAGAGACTCTCTCAATCAACGAGACCGAGCGGCACTGCCAGGCAAGGCACAGTGACGAAGCGTAACGGGTAGTCCAGTGAGACACTGTAACGCAGTCCTGGCGCAGCCATGCGGTGCCAGGCGGCCGGTCGTTGATTGAGAGAGTCTCTTAGGGTCCACGTGCATTGAGACCACTCATTGCTTTTGGGGGCAGGACTGCGTCCAGATACCAGCTGCCGGCATGAGTCTGGCAACCAAAATCCGGACGGCAAGGCGCCCGCCCTGTAGTCGACGGGTGCCGATGGGCCATACAGTGTCAGCACGGAAGGGCCGATGACCGTCCCGCCGTGCCTGTCCGACAGACGACAGACCAGCAATGGAGTTGGAGGATCATGGCCGTGAGCGAGACATTTACAGCCGAACTTGGTGCCTGGATTGAACGGGAAGAATTGGCCCATCAGGCGATTCCGATCATTGGTCAGCTGTGGCTGAAGCGTGGCGTCGAGCCCCTGCTGTTTCGCCGGTCGCTGGTCAATCAAAGCCCACTCGATCTGCTCCAGCACCACCGGTACGCCCGTGAACTGCTCGGTCGCGAAATGCACATCCAGGAGACGTTGCCAATCCTGCGGGCCCTGACGGAGCTCGCACTCCAGCCCAGCCGACTCGATGTGGGCCGTCTCGTCCTCGAGTGGCAGGAAAACCTGGGTAGCTACCCGTCTATAGAGGCGTTCCTGAGGAGCGAGTTGGCCGAGGCCCTCGACAAGCGCAATGCCAGCTATCCCTCCCGCGATGTCGTCCTTTACGGCTTTGGCCGGATCGGCCGTTTGCTGGCCCGCGAACTGATCAACTCGGCTGGCCACGGCAACGACCTGCGCCTGCGGGCCATCGTCGTCCGTGGCAATGGCAACGCCGCCGATCTGCACAAGCGGGCCGGTCTGCTCCTGCAGGACTCCGTGCACGGTCCTTTCAAGGGCACCATCGACGTCTTGGAGGCGCAAAGCGCCCTTTTGGTCAATGGGCACCTGATTCAGGTCATCTACTCCAACTCACCGTCCGAAGTGGACTATACCGCCTACGGAATCGACGATGCCCTGATCATCGACAATACGGGCAAATGGCGTGACCGTGAGAGCCTCAGCCAGCACCTGCAGGCCAAAGGCACCTCGCTGGTGCTCCTGACGGCGCCCGGCAAGGGCGACATCCCCAATGTCGTCTACGGGATCAACCATGACGACATCCCGTCCGATGAGACCATCTATGCAGCCGCCAGTTGCACGACCAACGCCATCTCCCCGGCGATGAAGGTGATCAGCGACCACTTTGGGATCGACCACGGCCATGTCGAGACGGTCCACTCCTATACGAACGACCAGAACCTGCTGGACAACTTCCACGCCAAGCAGCGGCGGGGCCGGGGCGCCCCGCTGAACATGGTCATCACGGAAACGGGCGCCTCGTCGGCCATCAGCAAGGTCCTGCCGCAACTCGCCGGTAAAATCACCGGGTCGGCCGTGCGGGTCCCGACCCCGAACGTCTCGCTGGCCATTTTGAATCTGCACCTGACCCGTCCGACCAACAAGGAAGACCTGAACCAGCTGCTCCGCAAGTCCTCACTGATGGGCAAGCTGGTCGCCCAGATAGACTACAGCGCCGATGCGGAGATCGTCTCCAGCGATCTGATCGGCAATAGCCACACGACGATCATCGACTCGCTGGCCACGATCGTCGAGGGCCACAAGGCCGTCGTCTATGCCTGGTATGACAATGAATTCGGCTACAGCTGCCAGGTCGCCCGGCTCGCCCGCAAGATCGCCGGTGTCGACAAGTTTCGCTACTACTAAGCGCAACCCCGGCAGCAAAATCCCGCAAAAACCGGCGTCCTTTGTGCAGACAAGCGGCGCCGGTTTGCGTTTGGGCCCGATCAAGCGGCTTTTTGGCTGCCGGTCATGCCCGCCTCGTGCAAAGCGTCGCTGACCTGGGAAACGATCTCGGGCATGGCCACAAACCGCTCCTGATCGCGTCCTTTGATCCGCCGCCGCAGTGCGACGGGCTGGCCTTGGCGATATTCGTCCGACCGACCACCCAGCCGCTGCAGCACGTCCTGCTTGGTGGCCGGCCCTGAGTCACGCCCGCCGGACGATCAGGTCCGTTTGATGGCCTGCTGGTCCAAGGGGATGAGATTGACCTTGAAGGTTTCGACGATGAGTGACATCAGCGGATCACGGCGGATTTTGGTCATTATCCGCTCGGTCTGGGCCGTATCCTGGCCGAGGACCATCTGGTCGAACAGGCCCAAATGCTTGACGCCGTAGTAGAAGCCAGCAATGACATAGGGACCGAATGGCGAGTAGGGCACGTCGAAGTTGCCGCCGGAGATCTTGAAAATCGAGTTTGGCTTGTACGTGGGATCCGGTACTTGACCCTGTCGGATCTGATAAAAACGGGCGGCATCCGGCCGGTAGGCGCGGGTCGGATCCGTCATGCACAGCAGGCCTGCCATCGGTTTCTGCAGGTCGTTTTGGGCGAGGATGTCTTCGCGACGGTCCCCATGGGCGGCCACTTTCTGGCGGATCATCAGTTGCGTGTCGTCCCAGAAGGGCGCCGGCGGATCACCACCGTCAACCCGGACCAATGCATGGGTGGAGTAGTCCTGAATACCGGCTGTGATCTTCAGATCCAGGGTCCGCAGTTCCGTGTCGCTGCCCACGGCCCGTTCCAGCTCCGTCCGCTGGGCGCGAGGGTGGGTGCGCAGCTTGTCGATGCTGCGGATCCAGTCGCCGGCCAGATAGCCGTCGTAGGCATAGACCCGAAGGAGCATCTTGCGGATCGCCGCTTCGGAGTTCATCAGGGCCTGGCCATTGTCCCAACGGACGATCGGCTGCTTTTCGAGAAGCAACTGCTCGATTTCGATTCCGACACTTGTGGCATCGAGCATGCCGCAGTTCAGCTTCGACCCCTCGACGATATGCAGGCGGTGGACATGGCCCAAATAGCCCGGATCGGAATCCGGGGTCAGCTGACCGTGCGTCGTCAGGTGGATAAAAAAGTGCATCGGCGCACCGGCATGGGCGTGGTCCCGTTGGGACATCTCGAAGATGCGCTTGAAGTCCGCGACGACATCCGGGGTGACGAAGGAGCCGGCCGTGCGGATGCCGTGAAAATCCACGGCGATGCCCCGTTGGCGATAGAGTGCGATGTTCTCGGTGATCGTATCGAGGTGGAGCTGACTCAGGTCTCGCGCATCCGCACATGCCAGGAGGATGTGGGTTTCATGGCTGTGGATCGGGGGCAGGTCGGTCATGTTCGCATGCGCTCCTTCAGGACTTGGGAAATGGCATCATAACCACCGTCCGCCGACTCCGCCAAAACCCTCGCTGACGGCCAGCCGGGTTGGAGCCGGGCGTCACGCCGTGCCATCATGACCCGACTGCCCCGTCGGCCGGCCGTATCAGGACATGGCCGGCGGCACGGGCATCCCTTACGACGAGGCCTTCCGGATCGCCATGCAGGGCGTGCCCCTGGGGCGGATGAGTGAGCCGGCGGACCTGGCGGGTCTGATCGCCTGGCTGGTTTCGGGGCGTGACTGGCCGGGGTTTGGCCATGACTGGCGGCGCCCTCATGATCTGACGCTACCGGGCGCCTTTGTATTTCTTCACGCCCCGAGCCGCTTCAGGCGATCGCCCGGATGCGTACACTGGGGTGGCATCGTCGCAGACAGGGGACCCAGCAGGCGTGACCGAGACTGCACCGTCAAAACGCTATATCGTCGTCGCCGGTAACATCGGCTGCGGCAAGTCGACGCTGACCCGGATGCTGGCTGAGTCCTTGGACGCCGAACCCTATTTTGAAGCCGTCGACGGCAATCCGTACCTGGCGGACTTTTACGGGGATATGACCACGTGGAGCTTTCACCTGCAGGTGTACTTTCTCTCCAAGCGGTTCGAGGCCCATCGGCAGATCGCCACGAGCCCGCAGGCCGTCGTCCAGGACCGGAGCATCTACGAGGATGCGGAGATCTTTGCCCGCAACCTGCATCTGCAGGGCCTGATGCACGACCGGGACTACGCGAACTACGAAGCCCTCTACCATACGATGCTGCGCTTTTGTCCGCCGCCGGACCTGGTGGTGTACCTGCAGGCCAGCCTGCCGACCCTGCAGCGGCGTATTGCCCTGCGGGGCCGGGATTACGAGCAGGCCATCCCGGTGGATTACCTGTCCCGTTTGAACACGCTGTACGATGACTGGATCGGCACTTTCGACCGGTGCCCGGTGCTGACTCTGCCTGCCGATGAGCTGGATTTCGTCCAGTCGGTGGCGGATCGGGACCGGGTGCTGGAAGCGATCGCCGCTTCTCGCTAGGAGGGCGGACGACACCATGACGTCCCAATTTATCCCGTTGGCCGAACGGATGCGGCCCCGCACCCTGGAACAGTTCCTCGGCCAGGACCATCTCGTCGGGCCCGGCAAACTGCTGGCCGAGGCGATCGCCCACGATCAGCTGTCCTCGATGATCTTCTGGGGCCCGCCCGGCAGCGGCAAGACCACGTTGGCCCGGATGATTGCCAGCCGGACCAAGGCCAACTTCGTGCCCTTCAGTGCTGTCACGTCCGGCATCCCGGAGCTGAAGCTGATCATCAAGGAGGCGGAGATCCGCATCAACCTGCAGCAGGGGCCGACACTGCTGTTTGTCGACGAGATCCACCGGTTCAACAAGAGCCAGCAGGATGCCTTCCTGCCCCATATCGAGGCCGGCACGATCACCCTGATCGGAGCGACGACGGAAAACCCCAGTTTCGCCTTGAACGCTGCCCTCCTCTCTCGGGCCAAGGTCTACGTGCTCCAGCCCCTGCACGAGGACTCGCTAGTCAAGATCCTCGACCGGGCGATGGCCGATCGTGAGTTGGGTTTGGCCAACTTCGGTCTCACCGTCACGGAGGCGGCTTTCCGGCTGATTGCCCGGGTGGCCAGCGGAGACGCCCGCCGGGCCCTAAACGCCCTGGAACAGGCCGCCAATTACGTGCGGATGATGGGCAAGGGCGAGATCGACGTCGCCGCCGCCGAAGAAGCCCTGGCCCACCGGGCCTTGCAGTATGACAAAGAGGGCGAAGATCATTTCAACATGATCAGCGCCCTGCACAAGAGCTTGCGCGGGTCGGATCCGGATGCGTCGGCCTATTACCTGATGCGCATGCTGGAGGCGGGTGAAGAACCACTTTATATCGCCCGGCGGTTGGTTCGCTTCGCCTCCGAGGACGTGGGCAATGCTGATCCCCACGCCCTGATGGTCGCCATGTCGGCCATGCAGGCTTACACCTTTTTAGGCAGTCCGGAGGGGAACCTGGCGCTGATGCAGGCCACGCTCTACCTGGCCTGTGCTCCAAAGAGCAATGCCGTCTATCAGACCTCGAAAAACGTCGCCGCCGTCATCCACCAGACGATGAATTTGCCGGTCCCGCTGCACCTGCGCAACGCCCCGACCCCGCTGATGAAGACCATGGACTATGGTGCCGGCTATCTCTATCCGCACGACTATCCCGGACATTTCGTCGTCCAGGAGTATCTGCCGGAGAAGTTGCGGGGCCGGCGTTTCTATGTGCCGAGCGACCAGGGACATGAACGCCGCGTCAAGGAACGGTTGGAGTCCTGGCGCAGCGAGTGGCAGATCAGGCAAGATGACTGACGCGGCCGCTTGGGGCGTGTCTCTCGGCGATGGCCATGGAGTAGCCCTCGGCAACGTCCACGCCCATGCGGGTCAGCAGGTTGGCTCGACCGTCGTGGTTGCCGGTGAAGGCCGCCTGGACAGGGCTGTTGTCGAAACCCATCAGCTTGCCGATTGGCGGGATGGGCTCGTCAATCCAGTAGTAGTTGGGACGTAAGTAGGTCGCTTCATAAGACGGGCGCATGTTGATGGTCGGGCCGACCCCATTGATGCTCATGCGATCCTCCCATTGCCTTGTGACGCGCCTCTTGCTTTCCACAACGATGGCGGGATTATCCCGAATCAGGACGATCAAGAGCAAGGGGCCGGTGACGGGTAAAAAGGACCAATAAGCCGGTTTTGCTAGGTCTGCGCCGTTTTAAACACTTTGTAAAGGCGGTTGGGATCGTGCGTGTCCACGCCAATTCCACCCGCATCCGGGATCAGCGGGTCAACGAGGCCGTCAGGGCCGGCGGCTTGGTTTTGGCGTCGGTTTGGGGGGAGGACGGCCGGGTTTGACGGATGTCCGGCTGATT